>JAULVY010000194.1:0-8150 GCA_032110825.1 Chitinophagaceae bacterium
GATGTTCTCAGAAACATGTCGCACGTAATTATTCTGTGGACCAAATCGGTTGAATGGATCGTAGAAGCCATATGAGTACATGCGATTCATTGGATAATAATACCACAGGTCGTATGGAGAGAAAAATGGGGATCCAAACCCATAGAGGTAATCAAATCTGTTCCAGGAATTGTTTCTTGAAGAGGAGTAATACAATTCTGTGACTACCGCGAAGCCTCCGTTTTGAACCGGCAATAGGTGTCGAATGAAATGATCATTGAACGCGGTTTTTAATGATCCGTTTTCACTTTTAGCGTCCATTCGTATACTGTCGTTGAACGTTAAATCGGTTTCCGAAACGATGGAGGCAGATTTTTTATCCCAGATCATAGAATATAAGCCTTCTATGTTTCCCTTTCTTTGTTTGTAAAAGAAAGAGGAGAGGATAACGCGTTTGTTATAGTTGTCAAATTTCAATTTTACATCATCAAGTGTTTTGTCTCTTAAAATCACAGGAATCACTTGAATGCTATCTGACAGCGCTTTTTTAAAAACCAAGTCGACTCGATTGATGTATTCTCTGCTGCCTGTTCGTGTTGCTCTTCCCAGAATGAAGTCGCCATCGTTATCAACCATAAACTCAGTAAAAGATCCTTCTCTGTCGAGTACATTCATTCGAAACATGCTTTTCTTTTCCAGTGACATTTGGTTGTTGAAAAGCAGGGAAGTGATTTGATAGAGTTTTTCTGTATTTCTCTTGATTTTAAACAAGAGAATTTTCTTTTTATCGTCGCTTGAGATTAATGTATAAATTTTATTTTCACCCAGTCCAGTTGTATGTGATGTATCGAGATCAATTGGATCGGTCATTAGTTTTCCATCTGCATTCAATTTGACCATGGTGCAATACACTATATTTTTCTTTTGGTACTGATAAATCATGTACGCAAAATCAGCATAAGCCACAAAGTCAACATTGATGATTCTTTCCGGTAAAAAATCGAGTTTTACCCGATTTTTAAGTTGCATTTCGCTGTCGTAGACAGAGATATCGTGACGGGTTTTGAAGTTTTTGTATACGTTGATGTTTTGACCCATTTTACCGATGATCTCAAAATTCATTTCACGGAAATCATCTTTATCTACTACGGAGTAGTTGATTTTTTGAGCTTGGATGAGCCCAATTTGGATACCAAGTAAAATAAGCAAAACTGCTTTTTTCATAACCCATCGCTTTCGTTATAAAATTAGGTGAACCTTTTTGAAATCAAACAAATATTAACTATACCTTTGTTCGATAAGCATGGAATTTTAATATTTCTTTATAGTGGGTAAACAGCTTAACAAGGTAACCGCAGCAGGGTTACTGATCGCCCTGGGGATTATATACGGCGATATTGGAACTTCCCCTCTTTACGTTTTTAGCGCAATTGTAAATGGCAGAATGATTACAGAAGACCTGATTTTAGGGGGGATTTCCTGTATCATCTGGACCTTAACCTTGCAGACCACTGTAAAATATGTGATTTTAACCCTAAGGGCAGATAACAGGGGTGAGGGTGGAATCTTCTCATTGTACACCTTGGTCCGCAGAAGAAAAAAATGGTTAATTGTTCCGGCCATGATCGGAGGTGCAGCATTGCTTTCAGAAGGAATTATAACTCCACCTATATCTGTAACATCTGCAGTAGAGGGCCTGACACAGCTGCCCCGCTTTGCGGATATCACTGAAATGCAAATCGTTTATGTTGTTTTGGGCATTTTGACTGTTTTGTTTTTTATGCAGCAGTTTGGCACTGCTTCTATAGGAAAGTTATTTGGTCCTGTTATGTTCATCTGGTTTGCCATGTTGGCGATAATGGGGGTATATAATATTTTTGGTAATTGGTCGGTCTTGAATGCATTCAACCCCTATTATGCTTTTCAGTTACTTGTAAAATATCCCGGTGGATTTTGGCTTTTGGGAGCTGTCTTTCTGTGTACGACAGGTGCTGAGGCGCTTTACTCGGATCTAGGCCATTGCGGTAAACAGAACATTAGAATCACCTGGATTTGGGTTAAGACCGCATTGGTTTTAAACTATCTTGGGCAGGGCGCATTTTTACTCCAACAGCAAGGAAAAATATTTGCCAACGCAAATTTGTTGAAAAATGCTGCTTTTCTTGCTGCACACCCAGACGCGGAATTACTTCGCAATCCGTTTTATGCCATGATCCCCAATTCATTTTTATTGATTGGAATCATCATAGCTACAATGGCAGCAATTGTTGCAAGTCAGGCAATGATCAGCGGCTCGTTTACGTTGGTTAGCGTGGCAATGCGCTTAAATCTTTGGCCTAAATTTCGAATCAATTATCCTACAGAGGAAAGAGGTCAGTTGTTTATTCCTGCGATTAACACCTTGCTGTATTTGGGATGTTGCTTTATTGTGATCTACTTTAAAAGTTCCAGCAACATGGAAGCGGCCTATGGGTTGGCTATCACGTTGTGTATGTTTGCCACATCCATTCTTTTCGCTAATTACCTGGTCATTCATCGAGTAAAACCGATTTGGATTTATCTCTATCTGACTGTTTACTTGACCATTGAATTTAGCTTTTTAGTTGCCAACCTTGAAAAATTTCCTCATGGTGGTTTCGCAACCTTTGTATTGGGAGGTCTCTTTGTTTTGATCATGTATATCTGGTTCAAGTCGCGCAAGATTAAAAACCGCTATGTTGAGTTTGCACGACTTGAAAATTATTTACCCGTTTTGCAGGAGTTGAGCAATGATCAGTCGATTAATAAATATGCCACACACTTGGTGTATTTAAGTAGTGCCAACAATCCCAAGGAGATTGAATACAAAATCATTCACTCGATTTTAAATAAAAAGCCCAAGCGTGCTGATATTTATTGGTTTGTTCATGTGGATACATTAGATGATCCCTATACCTGTGAATATGAAGTACAGACCATCATACCGAATGAAGTCATTCGAGTAGAATTCAGGTTGGGCTTTAGGGTTCAACCTAAAATCAACTTGATGTTTAGAAAAGTGGTAGAAGACATGGTGGCAAATAAGGAAGTCAACATCACTTCCCGTTATGAAAGTTTAGCACGAAACAATATTGCAGGTGATTTTGAATTTGTAGTTATGGAAAAATTCTTGAGTCAGGATAACGAACTGCCTTTCTGGGAGCGCGTTATCATGAAATTGTATTTCTGGCTCAAGGAAATTTCACTTTCTGAAGAGAAAGGATTTGGCTTAGACGCTAGTAATGTAACGGTTGAGAAATTCCCTTTGGTGGTAGCTCCTGTAAAGAGTTTAAAGCTAAAGCGAATATCATACGAAGATTAATACATAAAAAAGGCTGCAATTTTTTTGCAGCCTTTTTTGTATCTGATATCAGAATCAATTTATTTTTTCTTTCTCTAATTCTTTTTTCAACTTCTCTTCATACTGAAGATTGATCTGAGCTAATTTGTTTATCGCTGATTCCACTCTGGTTTGCAAGGCCTTGATGCTAGCCAGTTGGAGATTACTGGGTGCAGCTTCGTTATTGCAAATAGCTACATAAACTTGAGTGATGTCTTCTCTAAGTCGAGATTCATCTGCAAAGATGGATGTTTGTTTGATTGGGATCATTTCACCACGATGATTCTCCAATGCTTCCATGTATTTATTTGCATGTTCTACAGCTTTCTTATTCTTTAGCTTGGAAATCTTTTCTTTATATGCATTTTGTTTTTCAACAATATCATTCACCAGTTTGGCAAGTTTTCCATGCAGTTCATACAATTCCATAGCTGCTGCATATTGTGCCTTTCTTTCCTCTACACTAAAACCTGATCTCTCGGTATGCATCAGACGGAATGCTTGAGTGTATTCATCTTTACCGACTTTCATTTTAAGGGCATAGTTGCCCGGTAAGACTTGCGGTGCAAAGGCAGCACCGATATCTCGCTTGGTAGATCCGGTAGCTGTTTTTGGGGGAATCATGCGTTGAGTCCATGTAACCCTGTTGATGCCTTTTCTATTGGTACCTGGTATCGACTGTACGAGTTTTCCTGCTTCATCGTAGATCTCAAGTTTAATACTTCCTCCATTGAAACGGTCTTTTAAATAATATTGAAAGGGTTTAAGTGAAGGTGCATTTGGAGATACCCAGCCACCCGTGCTAGGGAAGCCACCATCTCCAAAATTTCCTGTTGAAAGCTGAATATCTCCAGTTTCAAAAAAATGAAAACTCTTGTCTGCAATCTCAGTACTCAAGTTTCTCATGGGAGAAATGTCATCTACAATCAAAATACCTCTTCCGTGGGTTGCAAGAATAAGATCATTTGTTTCTGGATGTATTTTAAGATCACGCACCAGTGCATACCAGGGGATATTATTTTTCATCCTAAACCAATCTTTACCGCCATTCAGAGTCGCAAAAACTCCCATTTCTGTTCCTAAAAACAGAAGCTCTGGATTTTTAGGATCTTCAATGATCTTGTGTGCAAATCCGGTAAATTCTTTGCTGTTAAAAACTAGCCATGAATTACCACTATCCTCTGATTTTGCTGCATAGGTTTTATGGTCTCCATACATGTGGTTGTCGAATGTAGCATAGATCGTTCCCTTTTTAAAACGCGAACCTTCAATGCTGCTGACCCAGGTTTGGGTAGGGATTCCTGCTTTGGCTATGTTGCTTGCAACATTGGTCCAGGTTTTACCTCCATCTTTTGTGATCTGTAGATTGCCATCATCCGTTCCAACCAAGATCAGATTTGCATCCAATGGTGATTCTGTAATGGTAAAAATGGTGGTATGATTTTCTGCCGAAGTGTTATCTGCACTTAGGCCTCCACTGTTCTCTTGTTCTTGCTTTTTCTTATCGTTGGTTGTTAGGTCTGGTGAAATTTTCTCCCAGTTTCTTCCTTGATCTTGTGATCGATACAAATATTGAGCTCCAGTATAAAGATTTTTGGGATTTGATTTTCCAGTAGCGATGGGCGTATTCCAGTTCCAGCGCAGCTTTTCTTCATTTTGAGTTTGAAGGGGACGAATACTAACTGATTTTATCGTCTTGAGGTCAATTCTATTTACATCTCCACCCTGAGATTCTCCGTAAGCTATGTTGGGATCAGTTGGATCTGGTACAACCCAAAATCCATCTCCTCCATAAATTGGTTTCCAGTCCCCATTGCCCACTCCTCCAGCTGAGGAAGATGGAGCAACCCAGCTTCCATTGTCTTGCAATCCTCCAAAAATTCGGTAGGGTTTGCTCATGTCATGGTCAACATGATAAAATTGACCAACAGGTAAATTTTGCATAAAAGTCCATGTAGATCCTTTATCGAGACTCATGTAAACACCTCCATCGGTACCGAGGTATAAATGATTTGTATTGTTGGGGTTGATCCAAAGAGCATGATGGTCGCTATGAACCCATCCGCCTTCCCCACTGGCTTCAGCAAAGGAGTACCCACCGTCTGTAGAATAAGCAAACGAGTAAGCGGGTCGGTAAACTCTTTTAGGATCTTTGGGATCGATGACAAGTGTACTGAAATAGAATGGTCTAGACACAACATTCATCGAAGCACTCTGTTGCTTCCAGGTTTCTCCAAAGTCTGATGAAATATACAAGCCCGTTTCTTTGGCTTCCACTATTGCAATTAAGTTGTTTGTTGCCGAGGGTGCGATAGCTAAAGCTGTTCTTCCTATTGGTTTTGCGGGTAGTCCTTTTTCTAATGCTTTCCACGTTTTACCTCCATCGGTACTTTTCCATATGCCGCTTCCATCACCGCCAGAATTAAATGAAAAGGGTGTTCTTCTAAATTCCCATGTTGTTGCGTAAAGGATGCTGCTATTTTGTGGGTCTATGCTAACATCAGCACAGCCTGCTTTTTCTGATATAAAAAGTATTTTATCAAATGTTTTACCACCATCAGTAGATTTATATAATCCACGGTGTTTACTGTCGCTCCACAAGGGTCCAGGTGCTGCAACATAAAGGATATTGCTGTTTGCTGGATCAATGATAATCTTTGCAATATGTTCAGTGGAGTCTAATCCAGAAAGCTTGCTCCAGTTGCTGCCTCCATCTGAAGATTTATACATGCCGTCTCCAATGGAAACAGAATTTCGCATGTTGCTTTCTCCGGTTCCAACATAAATTATTTTTGGATTTTGTTGATCGACTGCAATTGCTCCAATACTTTGACAGTATTTGTCAAAAATCGGCTTAAAGCTCGCGCCGGCATTTGTTGTTTTCCAAACACCCCCTCCCGCTGTTCCAATGTATAGTGTTTTACCATTGTCGTTGTTGA
This sequence comes from Chitinophagaceae bacterium, assembly GCA_032110825.1. Taxonomy (GTDB): domain Bacteria; phylum Bacteroidota; class Bacteroidia; order Chitinophagales; family Chitinophagaceae; genus Pollutibacter. The sequence goes on from JAULVY010000194.1 coordinate 6,277, forward strand.
CACCTTCAATTGCACTTATTCTTCCGCTCATGGTACCCGGACCCAGAACACGAGCTTCCATGGTGCCAAAGGTGCTGGAATTGATTTCGGTCTGAGCCATATTCGCATAATGAACTAGCAAAAGCGATACGGTTAGGATGGGCTTAAGTATTTGTTTCATTTTTATTTTTTTCGTTGAATAAAAAAACCCGGTCTCCGAACCGGGTTTAGAATTGAATGAAAAAATTTATTGCTGCACTTTGAAAAGAGATTCATCAACGGGGCTGTTTACCACAACCTTATTGATGTTGATGGGTGCAGGTACGCCATTGTTTTCGATGGTAAAAGGAACAACAATTCCTTCAGGAAGTTTCTGATAATTGCTCAGGTTTACTACCGACTCTACTTCTTGTCCATTGGCTACAACTTTAGACATAGTGCGGATGCAGTAGAATGATTTAGGATCGATTAAGTAAACAATTTCATTTCCATTCTGACGAGTCATTTTGATCTTGAAGCAAGAAACTCCGTCAACTTCTTCATTGTCGAGTTTTTCGATCTTGTGCCCTTTTGATTTGTAATCAACAGCCTCGCCTTGAATATCCAGTTGGTCTTTTCCATACTTTAACTGCTCTTCCGTCATGGGTTCTGGCTTTGTTTGACCCTGAACCGGCATATAGCTCCAGCCACCTGATGGCGTAATGATAGAGTAGTTGCTCATGCCCATTACGTTGAATTCTTGCCTTACTCCTTTGCCTTGTGCCGCAATGATTACTACGCTGAGGTCCATTCCCTGAACACTGAGCGTAGCTTCTTGGCGAATGGTATTTACTTTTTTCCAATTGCTTTCACCGCCAATGGCATCCACGTATTTTGCTACAATTTCATCTGCTGTTTGAGCAAATGATGATACGGTTACCAGCATCGATGTTATTAAAACGGCCAATAATTTAAATGTTTTCATTTGTTATGATTTATGACTGCAATTTATTTACGATTATCCAGTTGCAAAAGAAATTCTGTTCAACCCTTAGCTAAATAGATGAACGGCAGCTTAGGCTTTTGAAAGGCTAGACAATCCTTCGTATCTTGTTTTCATGTCCATACCAATCATCTGTGGTAATTTGGTTGACGCCCTTTCCCGCTCCATATATCCTGTGGAGATCGAAATTCAGGAGGGAGTAATTGCTTCCGTAAAGGGTATGAATAGTCCTGCTCCGGACCTTTCCCTTCCTTTTATTCTTCCTGGGTTTATTGATGCACACGTGCACATCGAGAGTTCCATGTTAATACCTTCGGAATTTGCAAAATTGGCTGTTTTGCATGGTACTGTTGCAACGGTGAGTGATCCACATGAAATTGCAAACGTCTGTGGTATGGATGGTGTTCGGTTTATGATCGAAAATGGAAAACAAGTGCCTTTTAAGTTTTTCTTTGGGGCTCCCAGTTGTGTTCCGGCAACTGTGTTTGAAACTGCTGGTGATGCAATTGATGCCAACCAGGTTCGAATGCTGCTGGCGATGGACGAGGTTAAATACTTGAGTGAGATGATGAATTTTCCGGGAGCGATTTCTGGGGATGAAGAAGTATTAAAAAAGATTCAAGCTGCCAAGGATTTAAATAAGCCTGTTGATGGACATGCTCCAGGCTTAAGGGGTGAAGCACTGCAAAAGTATATTTCGCGGGGTATTTCAACAGACCACGAATGTTTTACACTGGAGGAAGCGCTTGAAAAAATTCAGCTAGGGATGAAGGTGATTATTCGGGAGGGAAGTGCAGCTAAGAATTTTGATGCACTGGAATCTCTGATTGAGACACATCCGGATATGATTATGTTTTGCAGCGATGATAAGCATCCTGATAGTTTGGAAGCGGGACATATAAATAAAATTTGT
>JAULVY010000194.1:8160-21737 GCA_032110825.1 Chitinophagaceae bacterium
AGGGCAATAGCCAAAGGACATGATATTTTTAATGTGATACGTGCTGCTTGCATCAATCCAGTTTTACATTACCAATTGGAAGTGGGTTTGCTTCAAGAAGGAGATGCTGCTGATCTGGTACTGGTTGATAATCTCAGTGATTTTAATGTTTTATCCACCTATGTAGGTGGCACACACGTGGCAGAACAAGGCACTTCACTTATCAATACATCATCAATTTCCGTTGATGTTATAAACCAATTTGGTATTGGGGAAATTGAACCTGAAAAATTAATACTTCGAAGCAATGGTTTGTATCCCCACCCTGTTATAGGGTGTATAGATGGTCAACTCATTACGCATAAGCTTAAGCTAGGTCCTTTAGAAAAATCAGGACAATGGCAGTCTAATGTTGATGAGGATGTCTTAAAAATAGTTGTTGTAAATCGGTATCATCAATCATCCCCAGCAGTTTCTTTTGTACATGGGTTTGGATTAAAGGAAGGCGCTATTGCCTCCTCTGTGGCCCACGACTCACACAATATTGTAGCAGTTGGAGTTGACGATAAGAGCCTTTCTGACGCTATCAATATGGTTATTGGATCCAAAGGTGGGGTGAGTTGTTGTGGAGGAAGCGCAGATCAACTATTGTCTTTGCCCATTGCAGGATTGATGAGTGCAGCTGATGGAAGCAAGGTAGCTGCAGATTATACTGAACTTGATCTTGCCGCAAAAGCCTTGGGATCTAAGTTGTCTGCTCCCTTTATGTCGCTTTCGTTTATGGCATTGCTGGTTATTCCTCATGTAAAGCTGAGTGATAAGGGTCTTTTTGACGGCGATCAGTTCACATTTTATCAACCTTTGTATCAATAAAATTTTTTTTCAACACATGAAAAAAATTTGTGTAATTGGTGCTGGCCCTTCCGGCATTACTGCGGCTAAAAACTTAATTGATGAAGGATTGGATGTAACCGTATTCGATTTGGCCGAGGGAGTAGGAGGTAACTGGGTGTTCAATGAGGAAATCGGACACAGTTCGGTATTTGAAACGACACATATTATATCATCCCGAACATTGAGTCAATACGACGATTTTCCCATGCCAGAGGAGTACCCGGATTACCCCAGTCACGCAGAATTGGCTGCGTATTTTCAATCTTATGCAAAACGATTTGATCTTTATCGGTTGATTCATTTTCAAACAAAAGTAAAATTCTGCCAATTGGAGGATGGAGGTACTTGGACCATAACAGTTGAGAAAGATGGGGTTGAGTCGGTTTATAGTTTTGATGCTTTGGTAGTTTGCAATGGGCATCATTGGCTGCCTCGAATGCCGGAATATCCGGGTACCTTTTCGGGAGAATTTATTCATTCTCACGATGTAAAACGGTTTTCTAAATTCAAGGATAAAAAGATATTGGTTATAGGGGGTGGGAATTCGGCTTGTGACGTTGCTGTAGAAAGCAGTCGTGTTGCGAAATCCGTAGATATGAGTTGGCGAAGAGGGTATTGGATTGCTCCTAAATTCATGATGGGTAAACCTGCAGATGTATTTAGCACGAAGATCCATTGGCTGCCTCGAAAAATCTGGCAAAAAGTTTCTGCTTTGAGTTTGTATATTAGGTATGGAGGTAATAAAGCATACGGATTGCCTGAGCCTGATGGTCCCTTAGGCTCACACCACCCCACAATTAATGAAGACTTATTTTACACCATTCGCCATGGTAAAATCAAACCTCGTCCCGATGTTTCTAGATTAGAAGGAAATCGTGTTTATTTCAAAGATGGCAGTTTTGGAGAATACGATTGTATTGTAGCTTGTACGGGGTATATCATTAGTCACCCTTTTTTCAAAAAAGATTTTATAGATTATTCTGAGGGAGAAGTACCTCTTTGGTTGCGTATGATCCATCCTACAATTCAAAATTTATATTTCATTGGACTTTTTCAACCCCTAGGATGTATTTGGCCCGGGGCAGAACTTCAAAGCAAGATCATGGCAAGGGAGCTTTCCGGTAAATGGCAGCGGCCGGCTGATATTGGAAAATTAATTCATGACGAATTGCAAAATCCCGATTTCAGGCAAATCAATACTCCACGGCATACCATAACCGTTGATTATCATCGTTTCCGAAAAAGACTATTAAAATATTTACCTCAGAACTACATTTCGCGAGGTAAGTAGGTTCATCTGGCACCTGAACTTGATCCCGAATGCAATGCAGGTTTGAGTTTGGTCTGGCTAAGCAGTTGATTTACTTTTTGTGTTGATGCTTTTTACAACAACGCTATGTAGTGTACGGACCTAAATCGAATTGGAAATGAATAACTCATCTCATTCGATCTGCGCTGCTGAGTAATTTTTCGTCGTTGCGAATTCCATTAAAGGCAAATACATGAAAAGCAACGATGAAGAGAGGGAGAACTGCAGAGATTTCCCAACTTCCTTGGGATAGACCTAAGTCTCTTTTGAGGGCTTCAATCAAAAAGTACTGCAATATAAAAATGCAAAGGCTGAGCATGATGTTGGTGATAATCAGTAATTTTTGAAGACCTCTGTTTTTGAAGAAGAAAATGGTTAAAAAAGCTATGCTAATCATACCAATGGAAGTGGATAATAGAATCAGGTTTTCTCTGACGGTATATTTTTGAGGAAGACTTCCGATTGCCACTGCTACATAGATGGGGAAATAGGCATAAGCAGCTGCGCAAACTGTACTCAATAAAAGCCAGAGGGATTGAATTCTTTGTATCATAGTAAGTTGATTTAGCCTAATTCAGGGTAGAGTGGAAATTTGAGCATAAATGATTTCACATTTTCTTTCACTTCTTGAATGACTTTTTCATCATCGGCATTCATCAAAACAGTATCAATCATTTCAACAACAATAGACATGTCTTCTGTTGTTAATCCCCTTGTTGTGATGGCAGGAACACCAATGCGAATACCTGAAGTTACGAATGGACTTTTATCATCGTAAGGAACAGAATTTTTATTGAGTGTGATGTGCGCCCTGTCGAGTGTTTCCTGTGCTTTTTTTCCAGTGATATTTTTATTTCTGAGGTCTATCAGCATCAAGTGATTTTCTGTGCCACCACTGATCAAATGGTATCCCTTGGATACAAAATGCGATGCCATGGTTTGCGCATTTTGCTGTACTTGCAGTTGGTAGGCTTTGAAACTGGGGTCTAAAATTTCAGCGAATGCTACCGCTTTTGCGGCAATCACATGCTCCAAGGGGCCACCCTGCATTCCTGGAAATACTGCAAGATCCAATAAAGAGCTCATGGAACGAATATTGCCTTTTGGATCTTTGATGCCAAAGGGATTTTCAAAGTCATTTCTCATCATAATCACCCCGCCACGAGGTCCTCTTAACGTTTTATGTGTTGTAGATGTAATGATGTGACAATACTCAAATGGGTCATTCAATAAACCCGCAGCAACCAGTCCAGCTGGATGCGCAATATCTGCCAACACCAGTGCACCTATTTCATCAGCTACAGCTCTGATTCTGGCGTAGTCCCAATCTCTACTATACGCAGAGGCACCGCAAATGATCATTTTCGGTTTTTCTATTCTGGCTGTTTCTTCGAGTTGGTTGTAATTGATTAACCCCGTTTCTTTTTCAACTCCGTAGAAGAAGGCTTGGTAGGTTTTTCCGCTGAAGTTAGCGGGACTTCCATGAGTGAGGTGACCGCCCATGCTGAGGTCAAGACCTAAAATTTTATCTCCTGGCTTTAGGCATGCAAGGAATACAGCGGCATTGGCTTGTGCGCCACTGTGTGGTTGCACATTGGCCCATGATGCTTTGAATACTTGTTTCAATCGATCAATGGCAAGGGATTCTATTTCATCAATTACTTCGCAGCCTCCATAATATCTTTTTCCTGGATACCCTTCAGCATATTTATTAGTAGCCACAGAGCCCATGGCTTTCATTACTTGGATTGAAGTGAAATTTTCGGAAGCGATTAGCTCGATACCTTCTCTTTGTCTTTTGAGTTCTTTGTTTAATAAGTCAAAAACAAGCTGGTCTTGCATCATCTATAATTTGAGGCGAAATTAACCCTATGCAGGAGAATGAAAAAATCTTGTCTAACACCAGTTTTACACACCCAGGTGGATAGAATGGCTGTTTTGAGGATATTCTATTGGATCGTTGCTGCTGATGATAATGATGCGGTCACTACTCAGGTTTTGCAGCAGCCAGAGGTAGAGGTCGATGCCTGATTGGTCGAGGTTTGTACATGGCTCATCCAACAGTAAAATGGGCGTTGTTGAAAAAAAGGCCTGAGCCAGTTTTATGCGTTGTTTCATTCCGCTGCTGTAATAGCGAATTTGCTTAAGGGCTGCTTGGGAAAGTCCAATTTTTTCAAGTATGTGTTCGGTTGACCATCCAGGAATAAATGATTTGAATGTTTGATGGTAATTTAGAAATTCCAGTGCTGTCATTTCTTCTATAAGTTCAAGATAGGGGGCAGCAATCGAAATGTACTGGAATCGATTTTCCGAATCAATTTTTATATTGGAATTTTCCAGGGTAATGTTTCCTTCGCTTAAATACATGGATCCAGCTATGCATTGCAACAGGGTTGATTTGCCAGAACCATTGTGACCGGTGATGGCACAAATTGCCGGTGAGTTTAGTTCAAAGGAAATCCTTCTGAAGATCCATTCCCTGTTGAATTTTTTTCCAATCTCATCCAGCGAAATCTTCATCCGAAGAATTTTTACTGAAGCGTTTGATGATGCCTCTTCCACTTTCTCTGATGAACGTGATAATTTCATCTCTCTCATCTGTTACGGGAAATTCTTCTTCCAGGAATTCAATTGCCTGTGTGGTGTTCATTCCTTTGGTGTAGATGTACCGGTAGATATCTAGAATTTCATTTATTTTTTCAACGGTGAATCCCTTTCTTTTCAAGCCCACAGAATTAACGCCTGCATAAGAAAGTGGAGATCTTCCTGCTTTGATGTAGGGTGGTACATCTTTTTGTACCAGAGACCCACCTGCTATAAAGGCGTGTTGTCCGATTTTCACAAATTGATGAACGGCTGTCATTCCGGCAAGAATGGAGTAATCACCCATCACAACATGCCCGGCCATTTGTGTATTGTTGCTCATGATACAATGGTTGCCGACAATGCAATCGTGGGCAATATGGCTATAGGCCATGATCAGGCAGTTGTTGCCAACTATTGTTTTCCATCGGTCTTTTGTTCCTCTATGAACAGTTACAAATTCTCTGATCGTGGTGTTGTCTCCTATTTCCACAAAGGTTTCTTCACCTTCAAACTTTAAATCCTGGGGTGTTGCAGCAATAACGGCTCCAGGAAATATTCTACAGTTTTTTCCAATACGGGCACCATCCATGATGGTAACATTGCTTCCAATCCAAGTGCCTTCTCCAATTTCAACGTTTTGATGGATAACCGAAAAGGGATCAATCTTTACGTTGGTAGCTATTCGGGCATTGTGGTGAATGTATGTATGTGGATGGATCATGATTATCGGTGTTCTGAATTATACTTCATCTCGTTTAATCAGTTGCGCCATGAGATAAGCTTCTGTTACAATTTTGTTTCCTACGTATACCGTTCCATTCATTTCGCATATACCTCTTCTGATGGGTCCCAGTAATTCCAATTTCATCACAAGGGTGTCTCCGGGTACAACTTTTTGTTTGAACTTACAGTTATCGATTTTAACAAAATAGGTATTGTATTCTCCAGGAGGAAGCGAATTGATAGCAAGGATACCACCAGTTTGCGCCAAGGCCTCTACTTGTAAAACACCAGGCATCACTGGATTTCCAGGGAAATGCCCTTGGAAAAACGGCTCGTCATACGTTACATTTTTGATTCCAACAATGTGGGTATCTGAAAGTTCGATGATTTTATCTACCAGCAAAAACGGATGTCTGTGGGGTAGTTTTTTTTCAATTTGCTGAATATTATAAACCGGTTCTTGCGAGGGGTCGTAAACAGGAATGTCTTTTACGTGTTTGTTTTTCTTGATATAATGCTTGATGGCCTTTGCAAACTCTACATTGGAATAGTGGCCTGGACGGTTTGCAATGATGTGAGCTTTTATCGGGTATCCGATGAGTGCAAGATCTCCAATGACATCTAATAACTTATGCCTGGCAGGTTCATTTGGGTATCGAAGTTCTAAGTTGTTGAGATAACCTTCGCTTTTGACTTCGATTTTATCTTTATTAAACACACCGGCCAATCTATTCATTTCATCCTCTGTAACCGGCTTATCTACTACTACAATGGCGTTGTTGATGTCACCTCCTTTGATAAGGTTATTAGCCAGTAAGGTTTCAAGCTCGTGTAAAAAACAAAATGTTCTACAGGGAGCAACTTCAGATTTGAAATCGCGTATGTTTTTAAGCCCTGCGTGTTGAGTTCCCAGTACCGGGCTATTAAAATCAATGAGTGTAGTTACTTTGTAATCGATTGAAGGCATTGCCACCATTTCAACTCGTTTTTCTTCGTGTTGGTACGAAATGTTGGTGTCAATTGTGTACCATTGTTTGGCTGCTTCCTGTTCAGCAATACCGGCTTCTTCGATAATTTCTACAAAAGGCATGGAGCTTCCATCCATGATGGGGATTTCTGGTCCGTTGATATCGATTTGGCAGTTGTCAACACCCATGCCTACCAAAGCCGCAAGGACATGTTCAACAGTACTCACTTTAGCTCCATCTAATTCCAACGTAGTTCCTCTAGACGTATCTGTAACCAAATCGCAATCTGCTTTGATTACAGGTTTTCCTGGCAGGTCAATTCGTTTGAACTGTATTCCAAAGCCCGGATTGGCAGGGTGCATGATCATATCTACCATGATGCCCGTATGCAGTCCGGTTCCAGAAATACTGATGGAATTTTTAAGCGTGTGTTGCTTATCAGGATTGAATGTTGAATTCATTGCAACAAATTGTTTGCAAAGGTAAAACAATTTTTGGCTGGGTTAAAACCAATTTAAATAATTGAAAATCAATGATTAAGATGAAATTGCATCCCTTTCCTTCAGCAGTTGCTCCAGTTGCAACTGAAGCTCACTGATTTTTCGTTCCAATTCCGGCAACCTGCGGTATATGGTTTGGGACTTTAGGGAAGATCGGTAATCGAAAGCAGGAGTTCCGTTAAGAGAGGTATTGGGTTCAGAGATGGTTTTGCTGATTCCACTTTGGCCGTTGATTTTTGTACCATCTGCAATTTGAATATGCCCGGCAATGCCTACTTGTCCGCCCATCATTACATTTTTACCAATTTTTGCACTTCCGCTTATGCCGGTTTGAGCTGCGATAACACTGTGTTCTCCAATTTCTACGTTATGAGCAACTTGAAGTAGATTATCAAGTTTGGTTCCTTTTTTTATGATCGTGGATCCCATGGTTGCACGATCAATGCATGTATTTGACCCAATTTCCACTTGATCTTCGATCACCACATTTCCGAGTTGGGGCACTTTTTCATAGGTGCCATTTTTTTGGGGTGCAAAGCCAAATCCATCTCCTCCCAATACGGTTCCCGCATGGATGGTTACTTGTTCACCTACGATACAGTCGTGGTAAATTTTTACGCCGGGATGCAGGGTAGTGTGGTTTCCAATTTTTACGCCACTCCCCAAATAACATTGAGGGTGAATCTTGGCTCCATCACCAATCACCACATTTTCACCGATGTAAGCAAAAGCTCCAATAAATACATCCTTTCCCAGTTTGGCAGATGGATGTATAAATGAAGGATCTTGAATGCCTACCAATTGCGATTGAAGCAAGCTTTGGTAATGGCGCATCAGTTGAGCGAAACTTGAGTAGGGGTCGCTTACTCGAATTAGTGTTGATGGAACAGGCGATTTTAATTCCAGATTTTGACCCACAATCACAACCCCAGCTTTGGTTGTGTACAGAAACTCTTCGTATTTGGGATTGGCCAAAAAGGTTAGATCACTTGCTGTAGCGTCTTCGATTTTGGCAAATCCGCTAACGCTATTTGAGGGGTTGCCCTCAATTTTTCCATTGACCAGTGCGGCTATTTGTTGTGCTGAAAATTCCATATTTGGGTTTGACTGGCCAATCTAATTTTGGTAAAAACAAATGTAAAATTTTTTTACGGGCTGAGATAGGTTTTGATGGATGAGCGGTGAATCTACTTGAGAAATGTCACATACGCTGCCATCTCGGAAAAGAATATTGATTCTTTCGCTGTTCGGATTGTACAAGCTATTTTCAGCCTCTCCTGTAAACACAAGGAAGCCTGCATCTTCTTGAGAAATGTTCAATGCTGTTGCAATGATTTCTCTCTTGTCCATTACCTCTTCCATTGTAATGGAGTCGTTTTGCATCCGTAGCTTTAAGAGTTTTCTTTCCAATAGGGCTTTGCACAGAAGAGATAATACAACATCATGATGGCTCCTCCATGTTTTGATGGTGTTTACAACATCGCTATCGTCTAATTCGCAAAATCGTTCCAGGTCGGTTCGTTGCATTGATCGCATATTTCCGAATAGGATCTTGCAAAACGCATTGTCTTTTGAAATGTTGGGGTCTCCTTTTTTAAATAGCCACATGGCTCTTTCCAAAATCTTGACCAACGTCATTTCAGCACTGAGTACGGTTTTGTGTTGATACACCTGCCAATACATCAGCCTTCTGGAAACTAAAAATTCTTCTATGGTATAAATGCCCTTCTCTTCAACCATCAGTTCGCCTTCGTGTACCGTCAGCATTTTCAAAATGCGGTCACATCCAATCATGCCTTCTATTACACCTGAAAAAAAACTATCTCGGGTGAGATAATCCATCCGGTCTACGTCCAATTGCCCACTGATCAGTTGATGTAAAAACTTCTTGGGGTATGTGTTTTTGAAAATTTCAATGGCCATGGTAAGCTTTCCATTGAAATCTGTATTGAGCTCTTCCATGATCATCAACGAAAGAGCTTCGTGTTCAAAATTTTTAACCAGCATGGATTCAAGTGCATGCGAAAAAGGTCCATGCCCCATGTCGTGTAGTAAAATGGCAATTTTTGCAGCTTGCTCCTCTTGTTCAGTGAAATCAACACCTTTTTGTTTCAATTCGTAAAGAGCGTTATGCATCAAGTGGTATGCGCCCAATGCATGGTGAAGTCTCGAATGCACTGCTCCGGGATAAACCAAATACGACATGGCCATTTGATTGATTCTTCGCAAGCGTTGAAACCAGGGGTGTGAAATGATTTCAAAAATCAAGCGGTCGTTGATGGTGATGAAACCATGAACCGGATCGTTTATGATTTTTCTAAATGCCATGTAATTGTTTAGATTCTTTAAAGACAGTCAAAGGTAGCTACTGTGCAACGGATTATTCACAGAAGACTCTTAAAATGTTCACAACTAATTGCCCCTTGTAACAACTGTGTTTTACACATGATGTAAATTTGTAAAAATGCCAATATGAAAATGAAATTCAATCCCTCTACCCTTGAAAAAATTGAAAAAGTCGTTTCCGAGGCAGGGTACATTCTTAGGTATGAGCGTGGAACTTTTCAAAGTGGATTTTGTATTTTAGAATCCAAAAAAGTTGTGGTATTGAATAGGTTTTTACAAACGGAAGGCCGTATCAACATCTTGATTGATCTATTGCCTATTTTGAAAATTGAGGTTGATCATTTGAGTCTTGAAAGCAGAAAGGTTTTGGAAGATGTGATGCCACAACCTGCGCTTGCTGAAGGTGAAGACATCGAACATTCATCCTAATTCAAATTTCTATAATCCTTGTTGCATACTGTTGAATTTTTAGGTTCTGGAACCAGCGGTGGAGTTCCTATGATTGCCTGTCGTTGTTTAGTATGCTCATCTCCTCATTCCAAAAACAAGCGGCTTCGAAGCAGTGTTTTATTGAGGTCGGCTACCACTACCGTTGCAATTGATACTACACCAGATTTTCGGTATCAAATGCTTCGTTCATCTGTGCAGCATTTAGACGCTGTCGTTTTTACGCATTCTCATAAAGATCATATTGCTGGGTTAGACGATATCCGAGCGTATAATTTTTTTAGTCAGCGTCCAATGCCTCTTTATGCCAACGAAGAAACAGCGGAAGCGCTGCAACGGGATTTCTATTATGCTTTTGCAGAAAAAAAGTATCCGGGCATTCCTGAATTGGATTTGAATATCATTGACACGGATGAATTTTCCATTGGGGATCTCCATTTCATTCCCATTCGAGCCAAGCATCTTAATATGTATGTTACTGGGTATCGTATTGGAAATTTTACATATATCACCGATGCCAACTCCATCGAGGAATCTGAAAAAGATAAAATCAAAGGGTCAACGATTTTGGTTCTGAATGCTTTACGAAAAGAAAAGCATGTATCTCATTTCACGTTGGAAGAAGCTGTTGCCCTGGCCTCTGAATTGAATATACCTGAAACCTATTTTACGCATATTAGTCACCAGATGGGATTACACGAAGAAGTAAGCAAAGAACTTCCCCAAGGTATGTATTTATCCTATGACGGATTGATTATAGAGGTGAATAAAACACGGTAGTGCTGTGATTTTTCCGAATTTGGATATCCAGCTATCTGCTATGTTTGTTTGTGTTTTCTAAGAAAGAATTAACAGCATTGGTTCGTTTTTCAAAGAAAGAACGAGTTGGGGTATATGTTGTTCTTTTTATCTCTGCTCTTGGTATGACGGTGCCTACATTTTTTCAAAAGGATCCTTTTCCAGAAACAGTGATTGGCGTTACGCAGTTGCAGATTGAGGAAGGGAAGGCTGTACTGATTAAAAGACAAGGGAAAATTCTGTACACGAGAGATTCGCTCCCCGTGCACCGTGAACTGGCTAAACGCGAACGGGCTTTTGTGATTTTAGATATGAACAAGGCAGATAGTGCTGCATTTGAAAAGCTACCCGGAATCGGCGAAAAACTATCTTCACGCATTGTAAAGTACCGAACGAAACTAGGAGGGTTCATTGATGTTCAACAACTCAAGGAAGTGTATGGAATCCAAGATTCTGTTTTCGCAACTCTTCAAAAATACCTTGTTATTGAAAATGAGTTCTTGCCTACACGGATAAATATAAATACGGTTGAATATGCGGGCTTAAGAAAGCACCCCTATGCAGATCATCAATTTGTGAAGTTGATCTTGGCTTACCGAAACATGCATGGTCCGTTTATTTCTGTTGGAAATTTGAAAACGATTGAAACGTTGGATACGCTGAGATTACAGAAAATAGCACCTTATTTATGGTGTGAGAATTAATCAAGAAAATCTTCCTCTTGCTTTGGTGCGTACTTATCAAACAACTTATCTATAGCTCCTCCAAAAACAGGGAATTTTCGTTTGGCAAAGTCTTTGATGATGCGAATAGCCCCTAGTGCTTGTTTTTCACTGAGTTTCAGCTCGTTCATCAATTCATCAATCAGTTCTTTCATTATGCAACTTTCAGCAAACCTATTTTGGCTTTTTCAAACTTTTTTTGTGCGTAGGGTAAGGTTAAGTTGAACTTTTTTTCCTTTGAAGAAGGCATTTCAAACATCGCGTCCGTAAGCATATTTTCGCAAATGGAGCGAAGTCCTCTTGCTCCCAATTTAAACTCCATGGCTTTTTCTACCATGAAATCAAGTACATCATCATCTATAGTTAGTTCAATTCCTTCAAGCTGAAATAATTTTTTATACTGTTTGATCAGTGCATTCTTTGGCTCTGTTAAGATTGCTCGCAACGTAGATTGATCTAAAGGATCTAAATAGGTTACTACTGGCAGTCTTCCCAGTAACTCAGGAATGAGTCCGAAGCTTTTGAGGTCCTGAGCATTTACAAATTTCAAGAGGTTGCTTTTCATAGCATCCTGCATGTCTTTGTTTACATTAAAACCGATTGCGTTTGTATTTACTCGCCTGGCTATTATTTTATCTACTCCATCAAAAGCGCCACCACAAATGAAAAGAATATTATGTGTATTTACTTTGATGAGTTTTTGATCGGGATGTTTTCTTCCTCCTTGAGGTGGAACCAGCACGTCGGTTCCTTCCAGTAATTTTAAAAGACCCTGCTGCACTCCCTCTCCGCTCACATCGCGGGTGATGGAAGGATTATCGCTCTTTCTGGCTATTTTATCAATTTCATCTATATAAACGATACCCGATTCAGCTGCGGGTATATCGTAGTTGCAAACTTGTAGCAATCGGGTGAGAATACTTTCAACGTCTTCTCCCACGTAACCGGCTTCTGTAAACACAGTAGCATCTACAATGGCAAAAGGCACATTCAAAAGTTTTGCTATGGTTTTGGCCAGCAATGTTTTTCCCGTGCCTGTTTCTCCAACCATAATCACATTGCTTTTTTCAATTTCCACTTCTTCAGCATCTTCGGACTTAGCAGCGTTAGATATTGGTTTTTGATTTAGTCGCTTGTAATGGTTGTATACGGCAACAGAAAGGATTTTTTTAGCTTCATCCTGACCAATCACATACGCATCGAGGTGTTTTTTTAGTTCGATGGGTTTTTTAACTTGAAGCTTATAGCCTGATTTACTCTCTTTTTTTGCTTCAACCTCCTGCGATACGATTTCTTTGGCGTGTTCAACGCAAGATTCACAGATATGGCCATCCTGGCCTGCAATCAGGATTTTTACTTCGTCTCTGCTTTTACCACAGAACGAACAATGCAAGTTTGATTTGGCCATGGGATGATAGTTGTATTAAAGTTTGTCCAAAATGCCGTCGACAATACCATATTTTAAAGATTCTTCAGCCCCCATCCAATAATCACGGTCGAAGTCTTTCATTACTTTGTCAAATGATTGCCCGCAGTTGTCGGCTAATATTTTTGCGCCCAGGTGTTTGATCTTCCGTATTTGTTCTGCCATGATTTCCAAGTCGGCAGATGTTCCTTGTCCCCCTCCAGAAGGTTGATGAATCATAACTTCTCCGTGGGGGAAGATGAATCGCTTTCCCTTTTCACCTCCGCTGAGCAAGATAGATCCCATGGAAGCCGCCATGCCCATGCATATGGTAGATACAGGGGATTTGATCATTTTCATGGTATCGTAGATCACCATTCCGCTGGTTACAACACCACCCGGACTGTTGATGTAAAATTTTATTTCTTTTCCGGGGGTAACGGAATCGAGGAACATCAATCGTGCTGTAATGTCTTTTGCAGATTTGTCGTCAACAACTCCCCAAAGAAAAATCTTTCTTTCTTCGATAAACTTCTTATCAAATTTGGCACCCATCATGATATTTTCCATGATTGGATTGCTTTCTGATGGCTCTTGTTCTTCGTCCATTTTATTCAACAACATCGTGTTTGTTTTCATGGTTTCTTATTTATCCTTTCTTTTGTTTTTTGGGATTTAAGATCAGCACCTCATCTACCAAACCGTATTCTTTGGCTTCTTGAGCTGTCATCCAAAAATCTCGATCAAAATCTGTTGCAATTTTATCTACAGGCTGACCGCTGTGTTGAGCAACCACTTCATAGAGTTCATGCTTGAGTTTTCTAACTTGTGAAACGGTAATTTCAATATCACTGGCTTGTCCCCCTGCACCCGCACTCGGTTGGTGCATCATGATTCGGG
>JAULVY010000195.1:0-2502 GCA_032110825.1 Chitinophagaceae bacterium
CAATCAGTAGAGCCGAAGCAAGTTGTGCATGGGTTGGATATTTAATGTATTTTTTAAGTGTATGTACAATTGCCAATGTTGTTTGATCAAGAATTGAAATCCAGTCCGATTTTCCTTTCTGAATTACGATCATGTTTTTATCATCCCAATGGGTATTCCAGTATATCCCTTTTTGATTTTGGATTTGTTTAAAATTTGGTTCACCAGGATTCATTTTTGATTTCAGTTCTTTTGGGTAAGCGGTACTCAAAACGATATCGTTTCTAGCAAATGCTTTTTGTTTTTGATTGAATACCGATATTACCCCCTGTCCTTTAGGAATTGCATGTAGAGAGTCTAATTGAAAAATACGTACCTGGTATCTTTTGATTGGCCGAAGGGTATCCGAACATTTTTCTATTTTAAAAAGGAAAATCGAGTTGGTATTAATTGAGGGTTTATTCCGTTCATTAGAAAACTGGGAGTAAACCCACCCACCCCAGGCGAACAGCATCAAATGAATGCAAATTCCAATACATCCATTGAGGCGCCATTTTTGGTATAGAGATACATATTCGTATGCAATTGGTATCCAAACCAATACAAAAAAACCGATAAGCCATTGAGAATCTGGAATGCCTAATTTTCTGGCCAAAATCATTCCCAATGCAAAGGGTAAGGTGATTTTTATAAACGGCATATCTGCCCAATACTTTTCCATTTGCATCAATGGATAAAGCTAGTCCGGACTCTTGTTGGAGCTGTATCATTTGTAGTGGAAAAATCTTTCTGGTTTTGATTTTAAAACAAAAGGTTTTCGTCATTCTACCTTTTTTTCTGTCAATGTTGTAATTTGAAGCCAATGAAAATGAAATGGATCCCTTTGTTGTTTCTGGTGTTAAACACGCTGGTTCTAGAATCATGCAGCGTTTCAAGATTGTATTTTGTACGCCATGCCGAAAAATCACTTGAAATCAAAACCGATCCTCCTTTAACCGCAGAGGGTGTGCAACGTTCGGAAGTGCTGGCTCAATTGCTGCAGAATAAAAAAATCAGCCGCATCTATAGTACGGAAACCTTGCGTACTAAAAGCACTGGTGTACCCCTTGCAGACAAATTAGGTATCGAAATCCGTTACTATGGTATGGATACACTCACTAAGTTTTTATTTAGCGTATTGAAAGAAGAACGAAATGCCTTAGTCATAGGGCATAGCAATACTGTAATTCGAATGCTTGAAGAGTTGGAATTAAAGCCTACCATTAAAGAAATTCCTGATCAGGAATACGACAATCTCTATATCGTTTCCCTTAAACCTCGTGACGGTAGAGGGGGGTATAAACTGGAATTAAAGGAAACCAAATTTGGTAAAGCTTCACCTAAAAGTCCAGTCCAAGAGAGAAATACCATGATGGGTTACCGCTAAAGAAATTTCCCATGGGCCAGGCTGCATCTACGCGCAAGAAATACCCCAACAAGGTGCTTCTTGCTCCAAACCCGTATCCGCCAACAAAGGGACCAATTCCTCCTGTTTTGAGCTTTAATTGAACGGGCGGTAAGCCATAAACGGTGGAAGGTCTTTCTACCTTATCAAATTTTCCGTTCCACGCAGTTCCTAAATCAATGAATTGGATCAATTGGAAATTTCTCAGAAATGCGTTGTTGATTGGTCGATTTAAAAATGTTGTGAATACCGGAAGCCTGAATTCTGAGTTTAACACCACATTATTATTTCCATTTGCTACGTTCTGGCGATGGCCTCTTAGATTCAACGCTAACGTTTGAAATGCATAGTCTTGGTCTGGATCCGGCAGTACTCCATTGTTGAATTTAGGTTGAAGCCAACCTTCTACACCTCCGAGATAATAAATGAGTTTCTGTGTACCGAATGAGAAATCAGCCGCAGCTCTACCTGCCCATATGAAGTTTCTGTAAATGGGGTAGTAGTAGCGAACATCTGTTCCAATATTGAACATGAATCTGCCTTTGGTTTGAGAGTTCACTAGTCTCGAGTTGATATCCGTATATACTTTATAACGAAGTCCATTCCAAATATTCAAAGTTGGATTGATGGTGTTGTCGTGTACGTATTCAAGTTTTACCATACCATATTTCAGCAAAGTATCCGGTATGATCAATGTTGGGTTGAAATTAGCATCTGTGGTAATAACTACACGATCCATCCTATACCCAAGATTTGCACGTATACTTCTAACTTCATCAAAGGGGTAGCTGACGTTGAATTGATAGAGGTTAGATGCCATTTTGTTTCTCAACTGTGACTTGATGTCAAATGGATCAAAAATGGGGAAGTCCTGTTGATTGCTTCTGAAATAGGTCAATCCCCAATCAAATCTGCCTCTCAGATTCAAGAAAGAAGCTAGGTAGTCGTTGTCACGCAAATTGGTTCCCAACCGAAATCCACCAATGAATTTTTTATCTTCCATGAGATCTGAAATTCCCATTCGGAGTATACCATTCAAATTATTTGTATTCGCTAAGTAAATGGGGCCTGTACCTCCG
>JAULVY010000196.1:0-7097 GCA_032110825.1 Chitinophagaceae bacterium
GCTTCTTCAATAGCATCCAGCTTTCCTACATCAATCATGATTTCGCCGGTATGATCATAACCCACAATATCCATTTGTGATGCTCCATTAATATAGGTATCGGTTATTGAAAATTTTCCAGAGATGGGCATAAAGTTAAATAGAGCAGGCTCGATGATATGTATACCCGAAAATGAAAACGGCTTAATATCCTTTATCTCGGATGAAGACCAACGCGTTTCGCCAGTTTTATTATTTTTCCAACCCACAAGCTTCATGTGATCGTCAAATAAAAATTGTCTTGAGCTTTCACGCTTAGAGACTGCCAGGGTAACCATCGGCCTCACTTTCATATGAAAGTCCATCATGGCATTCAATTCCAGCTCAGTTAATATATCAACATTCATCACCACAAACGGATGTTGCTCATCGCGAAAATGATCTGCTGCAAAAACAAGTCCACCTCCTGTTTCATATGGCCCATCAGGTTCGTGGGATATTGAAATTTGAAGTTCTTTATGCCCATAGTCAGCAACAGCTTCTTCAATCTGATCTGCAAAATGAAACGTGTTGATCACAACATTTCGAATACCAAACCGGTATAAATAATCGAGATTTCGCTGCAATAACGATTTGCCATTTACCAATGCAAGTGCTTTGGGATGCTGATCAGTAAAGGGCTTCAGCCGTGTACCTAAACCGGCAGCAAACAGCATGGCTTTATGTGCATGTAACGGTCCAGAATATTCAAAAAATTCCATAATCATAATCAGTAAGGGAGATTAACCCAACCTTTAGCTTCTTGTTCGATGTGGTTGACCGCCGCCTTCACTTTATATTTTTCCTTGAGGTGCTGCACCAATTGATCCGCTGCAAACACACTGCGGTGTTGACCACCTGTACATCCAAAACTAATCGTAAGTCCCTCGAAATCGCGTTTGATATAATCTTCTACTGAAATTCCAACGATGCCAAACACATGTTGTAAAAAATTGGGCATGGTCGTTTGTTGGAGTAAAAAATCCTGAACAACCTTATCTCTACCGGTTAGTGTTTTGTATTCATCGATACGCCCGGGATTCAATATGCCTCGGCAATCAAAAACAAATCCCCCTCCATTGCCATGCTTATCATCAGGAATACCTTTTCGATAAGAAAACGAATTTACATGTACAATCAGTTTGCAGTTCTCATGGGCCACAACAGACTGGAATGAGTTGAGAACTTTATCGGAAACGATAGCTTCTATGATTTTCTGTAAAGCAGGAAGACGGAGTGGAAGCGACTTATTCTCTAAAAACCATTTTAAGTTTTTTAGAGCATACGGGATGCTGGCAATAAAATGAGGCTTACGCTCAAACAAGCCGCGAAATCCATAAGCTCCCAAGGTTTGCAACATCCGTATCAATACAAATCCGTCGTAATTACTAAGAAAATCTTTTTTAGAAAGTCGGCCGTTCAATAGTGAATTGGCTGCATCAAAATAATACTCAACCAATTCATCCCGCCATTCATAGGGCATTTGAGCCCGAGCCTGCCACAAGAGAGATGCAATATCGTATTGGAGAGCGCCTTGCATTCCACCTTGGTAATCGATGAAATAAGGTTTGCCATTTTGCAGCATGATGTTGCGACTTTGGCAATCGCGGTGCATGAAAAATTGATTTTCTTCCTGCATCAAATAACTGCTGAGCATTTCAAAATCATTCAGCAAAAGATTTTTGTCGTAAGGCAGATCCAATGCACGAACGAAATAATAAAGGAAATAAAGCAAATCTGAATAGATCGCTTGTTTATCAAACGAACGTGTTGCTATGCAATTGGTATAATCCAAATCCTGCCCGCCCTTAATTTGTAATTCAGCCAAAGAATGGCAGGTTGCCTTAAACATGGATTTGACTTTTTCAGAAAATCCTTCTTGCTGAATCAAATCAAACAATGAAAGATCTCCCAAGTCGGATTGAATGTAAAACCGAAGTTGAGGATCGGTGTATACAATTTGGGGTATAGGAAGATCTAAAGAGGAAAAATGATTGGTAAAAGAAACAAAAGCATTATTTTCTTCTTTGTTTATTGGATTGTAAGTAAGAATAAAGTGCTGGCTATTTCGATGAATCCGAAAATATTGCCGATTGCTTCCGGCTTGCTTCAATTGCTCGATTTTTAGCCCCTGTTCAGGTTCCCAATTTTTCAGCAATTCCTGAAGTTCTTGATGATCGTAATGCATTGCAACAAAGTTATCTTTTATTCTCAAGGAAAAAAACAGCGTGTATCTTTGCGCCATGCTGAAAAAAAGCATGGAAGAATTACAAAGACTTGATGCGGAAGCATTCCGCAAGGCTGAAAAATCCGGAATTGTCGTTGTGCTCGATAATGTAAGAAGCATGCACAATGTGGGGAGTGTTTTTAGAACGGCTGATGCATTTCGGGTAGAAAAAATCTTGCTTTGTGGGTACACCCCAATTCCTCCTCACCGCGATATTCACAAAACTGCCTTAGGAGCAACCGAGACTGTTGAATGGGAAGCTAAAGAAAATGCAGTAGTGGCAATTCAGGAATTGAAAGAACAGGGCTATGCAACTTTTACTATTGAACAAGTTCACAACAGCATTTCGCTCAACAACATGCCAGTTAAAAAAGGAGATAAAATAGCTGTTGTTTTTGGAAATGAAGCTGAAGGTGTAAGCGAAGAGGTTATATCAGCTTGTATCAACAGCATTGAAATTCCTCAGTTTGGAAGCAAGCATTCTTTTAACATCAGCGTAGCCGCAGGGATTGTATTGTGGGAACTGCATAAAAAACTGTCGACATGAAGAAGCTCGGCCACTACCTATCCCTCATCAAGTTTTCGCATACCATTTTTGCGTTGCCATTTGCATTGACCGGTTATTTCATGGGACTGAGAAATGCAGATGCAGAACCAAAAATCATCATCGGAATTTTATTATGCATGGTTTTTGCTCGCAGTGCAGCGATGGCATTTAATCGGTATCTCGATAGAGAATTTGATGCTAAAAATCCACGTACTGCCTTAAGAGAAATACCTAGTGGAATCATTAGCGCATCTAGCGCACTTCGCTTCACCATTTTAAACAGTGTGCTGTTTATGGGGTCTGCATACTTCATTAACATCACATGCTTTTTATTATCCCCCATTGCTTTGTTGGTAATCTTGGGTTACAGTTATACCAAGAGATTCACATGGCTATGTCACTTGGTGTTGGGTTTAGGGCTTTCATTAGCTCCCGCAGGAGCTTATATTGCAGTCACCAACAGCATACATATCGCCATTGTCTTATTGTCGCTTGCGGTAATGAGTTGGGTCAGCGGATTTGACATTATTTATGCGCTACAAGACGATGAGTTTGATAAATCCGAAGGCCTGTTTTCTATTCCATCTCAAATGGGTAGAATAAAAGCGCTATCGATTTCAAGATTCTTGCATGTGTGCACTGTTCTACTCATTATGGTATGCGGCTATTTATATAGCATGAACTTCTACTATTACATCGGAGCATTGATTTTCAGTCTACTGCTTGTGTACCAACAAATTCTTGTAAAGCCATCGGACTTGAGTAAAGTAAATCTTGCATTCATGACCACCAATGGAGTGGCCAGTATAGTTTTTGCAGCATGTGCCATAACGGATATGGTTATCTTTGGTTAAATGGGAAGGATTTTAGCCATTGACTTTGGAAACAACAGAACGGGATTAGCCGTTACGGATCCCCTCAAAATTATTGCTTCCCCCCTGATTGCATTGGATACACAAAAGCTGTACACTTATTTACAGGAATATATGGCGAAAGAAACTGTGGAGACCATTGTAATTGGACTCCCACTGAATTCCGACGGATCCCCTACAGATGCAACTCCTGGCGTTGATCATTGCAGAAGAAGGTTGCGCAACCTATTTCCTACCCTACCGATCGTCGTTTGGGATGAGTCCTATACCTCAAAACAGGCTTCAAGAGAAATGATTAATATGGGCATGAAGAAAAAGGATCGTCAAAAAAAAGAGAATACAGACTTGATTGCGGCTACACTGCTACTACAGGATTATTTGGAGAAAAATTCTCTATAAAAGCGATTTCCTAACTTTGTGGTATGATTTTACCCGTTGTGGCATATGGACATCCGGTATTGAGGCAGGTTGGTAAAGATATTGACGCCAATTACCCTGGTCTCCAAGAATTGATTGAAAACATCTGGGAAACCATGTATCATGCCCATGGTATGGGCTTGGCTGCTCCACAAATCAATCATTCCATCCGCTTGTTTGTGGTAGATACGGAACAGGTATACGCGGGGTATGATGAGAATGAGCGCAAGATGTTTGAAGGGGAGAAAGGAATAAAAAAAGTATACATCAATCCAAAAATTGTAGAATACAAAGGGAAAGAATGGTCGTGCGACGAAGGCTGTTTAAGCTTACCTGGCTTTAGAGAGGAAGTAGCTCGTCCGGATATCATTCAAATGGAATACATGGATGAGCAGTTTCAAAAACAAACTGCTGTTCATTCGGGTTTTAATGCCCGTGTAATTCAACACGAATACGATCACATCGAAGGAAAATTATTTATCGATCATATTGCTCTACTAAAGAGAAAGATGCTCAAGAAAAAGCTGGAGGATATCAGCGCCGGCAGAATCAAAGCCGGATACAAAATGATTCTCCCCAAAATTTAGCCGTTGTACAACAAGTCGTAGTATTCGGTAGCCATTCGGTTTGAATCAAAACGGAAACGAACATCTTTCATGCCATTTTGCGCAATTTGTCGCCATGTATGAGGTGCTTCGTAATAGATAGGAAGAACTTCATCTTTTAGAATACGATACAGTTCATCCAAATCGTATTGATCCTGATCTTGCACGTGCATGCTTTCATAATCTTGAGCAGGTACAACAAATCCATTATTGCCGTGATTGATGAATTCAACAATCCATCCATCGTTTGTGGATACGTTGACTGCTCCATTCATAGCAGCGGTCATTCCACTGGTACCGGAAGCTTCACGAGGAACACGTGGATTATTGAGCCAAGCATCCGAGGCTTGTTTTAATCTTTTACTAAGGCCTAATTCATACCCAGTACAAACAGCCATATTTTTATGTGCTTTGCTGATGTGCACCAGGTGATTGAATTCTGTTATCGCAGGGTAATCAACTGGGTAGGGTTTTCCAGCCCAGATAAACTGAACGGGATACTTTGAATTGTAGAGTAAATCTTCAAAGCGTTCACGATCACGGGTAAGTAAATCGGCGCGCTTATATCCTGCAAACCGTCTAGCCCAAACAATGGTAAACACATCGGGATCTAATAATTTTCCGGTTTGATCGGCAACAATATCAAATGCGCGTTTCTTCAGGTATCGTTTGCGATCGATGAAACGCTCGTCGTTCTGTTCGTCCATCGCAAAATACAGTTGCTTATCCGCCCAGTATCTCCAGTTTTGAGAATTGGTTACGTGGATGATGGGGCAAACACCTTCGTGCTTGTTCCACATTTTTCTGCTAACATGTCCGTGCAACTCAGAAACCGCGTTTGACAAACGCGCAAAGCGCAATGCTGCCAAAGAGTGGTTAAATTGATCGTCATGAGTACCCGTTATCGCACGTACTTTTTCCAATGGCATACCGCAGAAATAAGACATTTTATTGCAGAGATAAATATCGTGCTTCTCGTTTCCGGCTTCTTCGGGTGTATGCGTAGTAAATACAAGTTGTTTTTTGAGAGCAGCAAGATCTCCACCGTTTTTATTCAACAAATAAAAAGCAGAGGATATTGCATGTGCTTCGTTCAAATGATACACATCTGGATTAAAGCCCAATTCATCAACCAATTTGGCACCGCCAACTCCCAGTAAAATAAATTGTGCAACTTTTGTAGCAACGTTAGCATCGTAGAGTCGGTGAGTAATGGTTTGCGAAACATAATCGTTTTCTGGACAATCGGTACTCAATAAAAACAAGGGTGCACTCTTAAACGTTTCCGGATTGAGGTAAAATACTTTCACCCACACAGGAGCATCATGAATCATCACTTGAAACTTGATTCCTGTATCTTCTAAAAAATTATAGACCTTTTCGTTCCATTGTACTTGCAAGGTTTGATCTTGGTTTCGTGCTTGATCGTAATACCCATATTTCCATAAGATTCCGATTCCAATCAGATTCTGTCTGAGTTCATATGCACTTCTGAGGTGGGAGCCAGATAAAAATCCAAGACCTCCGCTGTAAATTTTTAAAGGTTGATGGATAGCAAATTCCATAGAGAAATAGGCCACCTTTTTAGAAAACTTAGAATCAATCGCATACGGGAGCGAATACTTACGGAAACTAGTCATGCGTTTGCGTTTATGAGGCCGCAAGATAACTATTTTTTAGCTTGAACCCGGCAATTATTGTGTACCTTCTACGCTAACATACGCAATGAAGAAATCATTCCCCTTTTATCCTATTTTTACTCAAAGCATGGTTATGCGTAGGATTTTGTTATGGATTTTTATTGCCATACTTGCCTCCTGTTCTGATAAACCGGTTGACATCAATACAGACGAAAATATTGATGTGGAAGATTTTATTCAATCGTTTCCTTTAAAGGAATTACCCATAGCGTATACGCAAGCAAATGTAACAGCAAAGGAAAGCGATAGCTTACTTATAAAAGAATCAGTTGTTTATTCATTTGTACCGGATAGTATTTTCAACAAAGAGTTTGGAAATGCAAAGCAAATCTCGTTTCACCGCAGTGCACGTTATAAAGCTGAGGAATCCGAAGAAACGTACTTGTTTTTGAAGGCAGAGCGAAAAACAAAAAAATTGATTTATCTGATTTGCTTCAATAAAGAAAATGTTTTCAGTGCTGCTATGGAATTGCTGGGTAAAGATGCAGACCCAAGAACGGTTTCAGAGGCTGCAGTAGATAAAAGATTGACCATTATCAAAAACAGAACCAAGCAAACAGGAGATGGCAAGTATTATTACAACAAAAGTGCTTACGTATACAATACCGAAGGTTTATTTACGCTGATACTTACCGAAAGCAACGAACCCGTTGAGGATAAAGTTATCTTCAACCCTATCGATACCCTTCCGAAGAAGAGTATGTTTGCAGG
>JAULVY010000197.1:0-6296 GCA_032110825.1 Chitinophagaceae bacterium
TTTGAAGTCGTCATCTACTGAAAAATCATCTTCATCGGATGCACCTTTCTTACCACTTTTTTTGGTTTTTGATTTGGGAACATCAAACTCATCAAAGTCAGGATCCCAATTTTCATCTTCCTCATCTGCTTTTTCCCAGTCGTCTTCTAATTCAACATCCTCATCTTCATCGTCTGATTTGCGAGAAGATTTTTTTACTGGCTTTTCATCTTCATCATCAATATCATCACCCTCCTCAACACTTTTGGATTTTGAAGACGACTTTACAGGCGTAGAAGAAGGAGTATTTCCTCCAGGATTTTTTACAACCTTTTTCTCTTTATCTGACTTTGCCATATCTGCTTGAGATTTACCCCGTAAAATTTATGAGTGTTTTTTATTTAACCAAATATTTTGATTTTTTTTTCTTTAAAAAAAATCAACTCATTTTAACGATTTGCTCTCTTCCAGGTCCATTTGAAATGTACCCTACCCGAACACCGAGGTATTCATTGATAAATGCTATGTATTTTTTCATGGGTTCGGGGAGTTCACCCGCTTCTTTGAATTGGGTAATATCCTGCTCCCAGCCTTTAAATTCTTTGTATTGAGGAACGATCGCCGTTTTACTCATTTGGTAAGGGATTTCCTTGGTTTCTTTACCATCCACTTCGTAAGATGTACAAACCGATAAATGTTCAAAGGCATCCAAAACATCCGACTTGGTCATAACAATCTGCGTTACACCATTGATCATGCATGCAAAGTTGAGTGCAACCAAATCCATCCAACCGCATCTGCGTGGCCTTCCGGTGGTCGCTCCAAATTCATTTCCGATTTTTCGCAAACGCTCGCCGGTTTCATCGTGCAACTCTGTTGGAAAGGGTCCGCTTCCAACCCGAGTACAATAAGCTTTAGAAACACCGATCACCTCTTTAATTTGCTGAGGTGCAATTCCCAATCCCGAGCAAACCCCTGCAGAAATCGTGCTTGAAGACGTAACAAACGGGAAAGTGCCAAAGTCAACATCCAACATACTCCCCTGAGCACCTTCGGCCAATACCTTTTTCCCTGAACGGATTTTGTCGTTGATGAAATACTCGCCATTTACAATTTTCAGGGTGCGCATAAATTCAATAGCCTCAAAAAATTCCTCTTCCCAGTCTGAAATATCTTCTTGAAAGCCAAAAGAATCCAAGAGTCGCTGATGTTTCAATCTCAACTTGATGTATTGAGTGGTAAAGTTTTTATCCAATAAATCACCCACACGCAACCCATTTCTACCGGTTTTATCCATGTACGCAGGACCAATCCCTTTCAGCGTAGATCCAATCTTTTCGTTTCCTTTTGACAATTCAGATGCCTTATCCAGAGCGCGATGCGTTGGTAAAATCAAATGTGTTCTGTCGGCAATATATAAATGATCTCTGCCATCAACCCCAAAAGCGGCCACTTTATCGTATTCTTTTTTCAATGTAACCGCATCCAACACTACGCCATTACCAATCAGGTTAACGGTATTGGGGTGAAAAATACCCGAAGGAATTTGATGCAAAACAACTTTCTCTCCCTTTACATACAAGGTATGGCCGGCATTGGGACCACCCTGAAATCGTGCGATAACATCATAATTGGAAGCAAAATAATCTACTATCTTTCCCTTCCCTTCATCACCCCACTGCAATCCTAAGAGTACGTCAACCATAAATTAATTTAACTGGTAAATAGCAAAAATACTAGAATGCGCCAAAAGGCTAAAAAATAAATATCCCACTACAATTCTATATCATATCTCTGCACCGATTGTATTCCATGCAACTCTTTTAAGCGGGCACTCAAATGGTCCAATTCGTCTTTATCGTGTACATACAACTTGATATTCCCTTCAAAAATTCCTTCTCGGGCTTCAACTGTAATGGCATTGATGTTGATGCGCAATTCTCCAGAAATCAAATTGGTGATTTTATTGATTACCCCAACATCATCTAGTCCTGTAATCTTTAAGCCAGTTAAGAATGAAATTTCTTTATTCTTCGCCCATTTTGTTTTTACAACACGATGGCCAAAGCTAGAAAGTAGTTTAGCGGCATTGGGGCAATTGGTTCGATGAATGGTAAGCCCTTTGCCAGAGGATACAAAGCCAAAAACATCATCACCCGGAATTGGTTTACAACAATTGGCAAGGGTATATACAATCCGATCACTGCTTTCGCCAAATATGATGAGCTCGGCATCTTTCTTGTGCTCATTTTTTTGGAGTAAACTGTCAAACTTGTCTTGTTCTTGCCTTCTAACTTTAATCAACTCCAGCTTGTCGGCTCTAACCTCAAACTCCTTGAGCTCCTTTAAATCAATATGCTTGATGGCTATCTTATAGTACAAATCTAGAGGAGAAGGTACCTTGTAAAAAGAAACCAATTCCTCAATATTGTGGGTAGACATTCCAGCTCCCATGGCATGCAACTTTCGATCCAGGATTTGCTTTCCATCATCTGCCACTTTCCTCTTTTCCTCTTTAAGTGCATCCTTGACTCTGCTTTTCGCCTTGGCAGTAACCACCTGATTCAACCAGTCCTCCGTCGGTTTTTGCTTATTGGAAGTAATGATCTCAATTTGGTCTCCACTTCGTAATGCATGTCCAATTGGAACCAACTTGTGATTGACTTTTGCTCCTATGCATTTGGAACCGATTGCGCTATGTATAGAAAATGCAAAATCCAGTGCGGTTGATCCTACAGGAAGCATACGAACATCTCCTTTGGGCGTATACACATAGATTTCCTCCGCTAAAAAAGAGGTTTTAAAATCGTGTAAAAAATCAATCGAACTGATGTCTTCGGATCCTAAGGCCTCCTTGATCTGTGAAAACCACATGTCAAATCGATCTTCCTCTTCTCCTCCCTCTTTGTATTTCCAATGAGCTGCAAGTCCACGTTCAGCAATATCATTCATTCGCTTAGAACGAATTTGCACTTCTACCCATTTCCCTTGTGGCCCCATTACGGTGGTGTGCAAAGCTTCGTATCCGTTGGACTTGGGCTTGCTCAACCAATCACGCAAACGCTCAGGAGCGGGACTATACATGTCGGTTACCACGGAGTAAATTTTCCAACAGGCTTCTTTCTCATTTTCTTGGGGTACATCCACAATGATACGGATGGCAAAAAGATCATAGACTTCTTCAAACTCTACGTTCTTTTTTTTCATTTTATTCCAAATCGAATGAATCGATTTGGGCCTTCCGTAAATATCATAGGTGAAATCCCCTCGGTCTAATTTCTCTTTAACAGGTTTGATGAATTCATTGATGTACCGCGAGCGCTCACGCTTGGTTTCGGAGAGCTTCTTCGCAATCTGCCTGTAGATATCAGGCTCCAAATACTTCATGGAGAGGTCTTCCATCTCGGTTTTGAGACTGTAAAGACCCATGCGATGGGCAAGAGGAGCATAAACATAAACGGTTTCAGATGATACCTTCAACTGCTTTTCGCGCTTCATGCTATCCAAGGTTCGCATGTTGTGCAAGCGGTCGGCCAGCTTAATCAAGATCACCCTTGGATCATCTGTAAGGGTAAGAAGTATTTTTTTAAAATTCTCTGCCTGCTGGGTTGTATTGTTGTCGACAACCGTTGAAATTTTTGTTAACCCATCTATGATTTTTGATATTTCAGATCCAAATTCCCTATGAATATCCTCTAAACTTATGTCGGTATCTTCCACAGTATCATGCAATAAGGCACAAATGGTAGAGCGTATACCCAATCCAATTTCCTCTACACAAATCATGGCTACAGCCAAGGGATGAAAAATATAAGGTTCCCCACTCTTTCTACGCATGGTTTTGTGCGCGTCAACCGCCATTTCAAATGCCACCCGAACCAACCGCTTATCCCCAGCTTTCAATTTGGGTTTCAATACCCGTAACAAGGCCCTATACCTTCTTACAATCTCCTTGTTTTCCTGCTCTTCCGTTAGGTTATAAACAGGAACCAACACCATCTCGTTGCCGATCAAATCCATATGATCAAATTTACTGAAAAAGAGGCGAATGCCTTTTTTATTCAGCCTGAAACTGCTACCTTTGCTCCCCAATTTGAAAAGAGCGCCAAGTCCAGATTGGACAAAAAATCTGCGGGTGTGGTGAAATTGGTAGACACGCCAGACTTAGGATCTGGTGCCGCGAGGCTTGGGGGTTCGAGTCCCTCCACCCGCACAACGCTCTTTTCCCCAAAGGAATTTTCTATGGCACAAATTAGCAGGCAGAACATCGCTCCATTGCACGATCAGATTACCGTAACGGTTAGCAGCTCAGATTATTCTCCTGCTTTTGAAAAATCACTGAAGAACTATGCGAAATCCGCCAACATTCCCGGATTTAGAAAAGGAATGGTGCCTGCAGGAGTCGTCAAAAAAATGTACGGTGCTTCCGTATTTACCGAAGAAGTGTTGCGCAGCATTGAAAACGAACTGGTTCAATACCTTCAAAAAGAAAATATTTCCTACCTGGGACAACCTCTGCCAGACGACAAAAATGATCCTGCCCAATTTGATTTTTCAAAGCCAAGCGATTATACATTTAGCTTTGAAATCGGATTGAAACCTGAGTTTAGCATTCCTGAACTTTCCAAAGAAAAAACAACTGTTCATCTGGTTGAGGTTACGGAAGAAATGATCAATGAAGAAATTGATCGCATCAGCAGAAGGTTGGGTAAGATGACAGAACCGGAAACTGTTAGCAACGAAGAGGATGTACTCAATGTTTCATTCCAAAAATGCAACAGCAACGGTGAAGTAGGGGAAGAAGCTGCCAAAAAAGAAAATTCACTTTTAGTTAAATACTTCAGTGCAGATGCTCAGAAAACGTTGATGGGCAAGAAAAAAGAGGATTCATTGGTTATTCAACTTTCCAAGGCATTTGAAGAAAAAGAAAGAGAGTGGATAGCATCGGATCTGGGCGTAAATAAAGAAAACACCGAAGAACTGAATCAGCACTTCTTAATGCGCATCCACAAAATCGCATTTGTTGAAAAAAGAGCCATGGACGAGTCTTTTTTCAAAGAAGCTATCCCCGGAAAAGAAGTATCAAACGAAGAAGATTTTAGAAGTGAAATAAAACAGCAGATTGAAGCCTATTGGAAACACCAGGCACAACATTTACTGGAGCATGAACTATTTCACATCCTCTCGGAAAAAACACCCATGCAGTTTCCAGAGGCCTTTCTCAAAAAATGGCTGCTAAAAAGCTCAGAAAAAGAACAGACCGAAGAATCGGTAGAACGCGACTTCCCTTCATTCCTGAATCAATTGAGATGGACTTTAGTCAGTAATGAAATTGGCACCCAACATCAAATTCAAGTTAGCAGAGAAGAGATCATGGACAGTATGCGTCAACAACTAATGGGATATTTTGGCTCCATGAACCTGGGCGGAAACTTTGATTGGTTGGAAAGTTATGTTGAGCGTATGATGAGCGAAAAACAACAAGTAGAAAGTTCATACCAACGTGTATTCAGCGGCAAAGTGCTGGAATGGGCAGCTAAACAAGCAACTCCCAAAGAAAAAAAGGTGTCTGCAGCTGAATTTGCAGAACTTCAGGCCAAACACAATCATTGATTTTACGAACAGAAGGCTGGTATTCAGTCGTTTAAATCTGTACTTTGATTCCATATGGCAATTTGTCCGCTTTTATTCCGGGCATGCTATTTGGAGTGTTTTGTATTAATTTGCTACACATAAAGACAACACATCATGAACCTAGGAAAAGAATTTGAAAAGTTTGCGGTAAAAGAAAGAGGAATTTCCAGCAATACACTGCATGGCTATACCAATCACATGGTCACTAACCTTACCCCAAACATCATTGAAGAGAGACCCATGAACGTTGCTGTTATGGATGTATACAGCAGGCTGATGATGGACCGCATCATCTTTTTGGGATATCCCATTACGGATGAAATCGCCAACATCGTAACTGCGCAACTTCTATTTTTAGACAGTACAGATAGAGCCCGGGATATTCAAATGTATATCAACAGTCCAGGTGGCTCTGTGTATTCCGGCCTGGGCGTATACGACACCATGCAATACGTTTCACCTGATGTTTCCACCATTTGCATTGGAGTGGCAGCCAGCATGGCAGCTGTATTGATGTGTGCTGGAACAGCAGGGAAAAGAACAGCCCTCAAACATGCCCGAATCATGATGCACCAACCGAGTGCGGGTGCAGGGGGACAAGCCAGTGATATTGAAATTACCGTTTCACAAGTTAGAAAACTCAAGCATGAACTCTATGAAGTGGTTGCTCAACACAGCGGTCA
>JAULVY010000198.1:0-5402 GCA_032110825.1 Chitinophagaceae bacterium
CCATGTGATCCGAATCAAAATGCCCCGGGATCAAGAGGTTGAACTGCAAGACATGATCCGAGGTAAAGTTGTATTCAACACAAACCAGCTAGATGATAAGGTATTGCTAAAAGCAGATGGAATGCCAACCTATCATCTGGCAGTTGTTGTAGACGACTATGAAATGAAAATTAGCCATGCTTTTCGTGGTGAAGAGTGGCTCCCCTCCGCCCCTATTCATATTCTCCTATGGGAATACTTGGGATGGAAAGATTCTATGCCTAACTGGGCTCATCTTCCTCTGATTCTAAAGCCAGATGGAAAAGGTAAATTAAGCAAACGTGACGGCGACCAACTTGGGTTTCCAGTTTTTGCTATGGATTGGCTTGACCCCAAAACCGGAGAACGTACAAAAGGATTTAAAGAATTGGGATTTCTTCCTGAAGCTTTTATCAATTTGCTGGCGATGATAGGATGGAATGACGGATCCGGTGCTGAAATTTTTGAACTGCAAGAATTAGTAACGCGTTTTGAGATCGATCGTGTTCATAAGGCTGGGGCAAAATTTGATTATGAAAAAGCAAAATGGTTCAATCACGAATGGATAAAAAAAATCAATTCTGCAGACCTGATTCCTGTTGTTAAACCATTTCTTTCCGCAGAAATAAATTCTGCCGGTGACGAAAAAATTGAACAAGCTCTTTCGATGGTGAAAGATCGTTGCTCCCTTTTATGTGATGTTGAATCTCAGCTCAGTTTCTTATTCATGGATCCGTCTGTTACGGATTGGGAAACATTAAAATCCAAATGGGATGTGCAGAAAGAGGAATTTTTTCTCAAATGGACAAGAAATCTCAATACAATAGATTGGTCGGTTTTGGAAATTGAAAAAAGTTTCAAAGAAAATGCCAATACAATGAGTTTAAAACCAGGCGAATTGCAACTCCTGTTCAGGTTGATGTTGGTGGGTGGAAAATTTGGACCCTCCGTAATGGAAATTGCAAACTTCATTGGAAAAGAAGCTACTCTTCGAAGAATAACTCAAGCCATAGAACATCTTAAATCCTAAGTTCTACTCATGCAGTATAAAAGAAAAAGACCGATCCGGATTTTGATTGCCAAAGTTGGATTGGATGGCCATGATCGCGGAGCAAAAGTAATTGCTACTGCATTGAAAGATGCTGGCATGGAAGTGATTTATACCGGAATTCGTCAAACCCCCGAAATGGTTGTTCAAACCGCACTTCAGGAAGACGTTGATGCAATCGGAATCAGTATTTTATCTGGCGCCCATATGACGGTTTTCCCTAAAATACTGAAACGGTTAAACGAGCTGGGGATGGATGATGTATTGGTTACTGGCGGTGGAATCATCCCCGAAAATGATCGAATAGAATTGGAAAGTCTGGGTATGGGACAATTATTTCCCCCTGGAACCTCATCTTCAGATATCGCTACATATATTACAAACTGGGTAGATGAAAACAGAGCGTTTTAACTTCCAGTAAAAATGCAAGTTTGTACCTTTACCACATAAACTGATGACCATGGAATATAGGATTGAAAAAGACACAATGGGAGAAGTAAAAGTACCTGTTCACGCCTATTACGGTGCTCAAACACAAAGAAGTATAGAAAATTTTAAGATTGCTCAAGAAAGCAATCGCATGCCAAAAGAAATCATAAAAGCATTTGCTTATTTAAAAAAAGCAGCAGCTCTGGCCAATTTGGATGCCGGTGTGTTATCAGAACAAAAATCAAAGTTGATTGGTGAGGTTTGTGATGAAATACTATCAGGAGAGTTAGACGAGTATTTTCCTTTGGTGGTTTGGCAAACTGGAAGCGGCACGCAAAGCAACATGAATGTCAATGAAGTTGTTGCATACAGAGGTCATGTAAAAAATGGCGGAAGTTTAAGCGATAAAGAAAAGGTTCTTCATCCAAATGATGATGTGAATAAATCTCAATCATCCAATGATACATTCCCAACGGCAATGCACATTGCTGCATACAAAATGTTGGTGGAAATTACTATTCCAGGCATTGAAAAGCTTCGAAATACACTCGATGAAAAAAGCAAGGCCTTTATGCATGTGGTTAAAATTGGAAGAACCCATTTCATGGATGCCACTCCGCTTACATTGGGGCAAGAATTTAGTGGATATGTTTCCCAATTGAATCACGGACTCAAAGCCATTCGAAATACCCTTGCCCATTTATCAGAGTTGGCACTGGGAGGTACGGCGGTAGGAACAGGAATCAATACTCCAGAAAACTATTCAGAAAATGTTGCTCTCCATATTGCCAAGTTAACAGGCCTTCCATTTGTTTCTGCCGAAAATAAATTTGAGGCATTGGCAGCGCACGATGGCATTGTAGAAGCTCATGGTGCACTCAAAACCGTTGCTGTTAGCCTCATGAAAATCGCCAACGATATCCGCATGCTTTCGTCGGGCCCCAGAAGTGGCATTGGCGAAATCTTTATTCCAGATAACGAGCCAGGGTCTTCCATTATGCCAGGAAAAGTAAACCCAACGCAATGTGAAGCGCTCACGATGATTGCTGCGCAGGTGTTTGGGAATGATGTAGCCATCAATGTTGGAGGCGCATCAGGACATTTCGAGCTGAATGTGTTTAAGCCTATGATGATTTACAATTTTCTACACAGTGCCCGATTGATTGGCGAGGGTTGTATAAGTTTCAATGATAAATGTGCAGCTGGTATTGAACCCTTGTATGAAAACATTGATAAGCACCTCAACAATTCATTGATGTTGGTTACCGCATTGAATACCAAAATTGGATATTACAAAGCTGCGGAAATCGCTCAAAAGGCTCACAAAGAAGGAACGACCCTAAAAGAAATGGCAATAAAACTTGGATATGTAAGTGAGGCTGAATTTGATGCTTGGGTGGTACCCTCAGAAATGGTGGGGAAAATCAATTGATCAACCCAGATCAATTTCCGTATTGTCCCCAATGTTCAACGTGCGGGTCTCCCCTTTGATTTCGGTATCTGACCCGATAATAGAATCATGCAATACTACATCGTATAGTTTGGTGAATGACCCAATGATAGAATCGCGGACGATGGAATAGGAAACAATGGTTTTTTCACCTATGGTTACGTTGGGACCAATAATGGAATTGCTGATCTGGCACCCTGCAGCAATACTTACAGGTGGCACAACAATGGTATTCTCAAAATTTTCTTGATTGGTTACATTTCCACCCCACTTTTTTAAAAGGGTAGCATTGCTTTCAAGTAACGTTTCTTTTTTTCCGCAATCGAACCAGTTGGAGATTTTAAGTGTGCTGAAATGAACTCCTTGCGTAACCATGCAATCCAATGCTGGCGTAAATGCTGTTTCTGGTTCTTCGTTTTTGATGGTTTGCATAACATTGCGGATACAATCAAACATCAAACCTGTTTCCTTAATTTTATAAATTCCAACCAAGGCATTATTTGTTTTTGGTATTTGGGGCTTTTCGATGAGTCGGGTCACCTTCCCCTGATCATCTGTTTCAGCTACTCCAAAATCCCGAGGGTCATCTACTTTCTTAACACATAAAACAGAACCTTCTTGCTTGAGCAGCTCATCCAAATCATACTCACAAATAGTATCCCCCAAAACGATAATTAGCTCATCATCTGCCACCCACTCTTCGCACAGGTGAATAGCATGACCCAAACCCAATCGCTCGTTTTGGTAAATCAATTGAATAGAAAGATCTGGATAATGTTCCAGTACAAAATCTTTGATTTTATCCCCTAGATATCCAACCACCAAGATAAAGTCCTTTATCCCGGAATCTCGAAGTTGATCAATAATGATGCCCAAGATGGTTTTACCTGCAAGTGGAATTAAGGCCTTGGGTTGAGTATAGGTATGCGGTCTAAGCTTGGTGCCTGCGCCGGCCACTGGTATGATTGCTTTCATGAGTATTCCAATAAATTCATCGTTGACTTGCGATCAACAGGTTTAAGTCTGTATACTTTAAATTGAACCGCTGACTCAAATGAAAATTTGTCAACGAACCTTTAAAAAGATAAATTCCATTTCGAATGTTCAACTGATGCCAAACGAGGCTCTCCAATCCCCCTTCATCTCCAATTTTCATCAACAGAGGCATCAATACATTGCTGATTGCCTGTGAAGCTGTTCTGGCGAAACCCGAAGGAATATTGGGGACACCGTAATGAATGACGCCGTATTTTGATAAAACTGGTTTTTCGTGAGTGGTAACTTCGGATGTTTCAAAACAACCACCTCGATCGATACTAACATCTACAATTACGCTTCCAGGACGCATGCCTGCTACCATTTCTTCCGAAACAACAATAGGTGTTCTTCCTCCAGAAGAGGTAAGGGCACCAACCGCAACTTCACAGGTTTTTAATTGTTTGGCTAGAATTTTAGGCTCCAATACGGATGTCCACAAACGGACACCAATGTTATTTTGAAGTCTCTTTAATTTATAAATATTGCTGTCAAACACTTTTACACTGGCTCCCATGGCTAAAGCCGTACGAGCTGCGTACTCTCCCACAATACCTGCTCCAATGATCACTACTTTGGTGGGAGGAATTCCGGATATGCCCCCCAGCAATACCCCTCTCCCATTTTGTGAACTTCCTAAGTATTGGCCAGCAATCAACATAACTGCGCTACCTGCAATTTCACTCATGCTCCTAACTATCGGATTATGTCCTGATTCATCTTTGAGATTTTCAAACGAGAGAGCTGTTACTTTTTTCTCCATCATTTTCTCCAAAATATGGGTTTTCATTACCGGAAGGTGAATGGGAGAAATGATGGTTTGTCCAACCGAAAGCATGGGAAGCTCCTCATCGGATACTGGAGCCGATTTTACAATGAGTTCGCTTTTAAAAATTTCTTTTTTATCATGTAGAATTACAGCACCCGCATCTGCATAATCTGCGTCTGAAAAATGGGCGCCTTCTCCGGCTTTATGCTCAACAGCAACTCGATGACCATTATTTACCAGCACTCCAACAGCATCGGGTGTTAGGGCTATACGATTTTCCTGGAACGCATTTTCTTTTGGTATGGCCACTGTGAGCGTGGCAGCTGAAGGTTTGATATCCAACGTCTCCTCTAAAGGCTCATAATTGATTCCAGCACTTACAAATGGCTTTTTGGACATTCTATCCGTTTACAACACAAATTAATCAATTTTTGACTGGGATACTTCGATCTTTCTTAGTCCATCCCCTTCGTTTTCTATGGTTACAACTATTGCACCCGGTGGAATTAATCCGGGAACTCTACTCGGCCATTCTACAAAGCATGTCTTTCGGCTATTCAGAATTTCATCTACCCCTGCATCCATGGCCTCGGCTTCACTGGAAAGTCGATATAAATCAATGTGATGCACAAAGGATCCTTCGGCAATGTCTG
>JAULVY010000199.1:0-33816 GCA_032110825.1 Chitinophagaceae bacterium
AACGAATCGATCTAAGTAAGAAAGAGATCATGCTATTGAAATTGATGATTGAACACCGAAATGAAGTTGTTTCCCGAGAAAAAATTCTACAAGCTGTTTGGGGATATCAGGTATTTCCAACTACACGGACCATCGATAATTTCATTTTGAACTTCCGGAAATACTTTGAAAAAGAACCCAAGGATCCCACACATTTTCACTCTGTACGAGGCGTTGGGTATAAATTTTGTGACTAAGATTTATAGATCTCCTAGCTGAGGCCTGATAACAATCTCTTCTACGCAGGCCTGAGGAGAAAGCTTGCTGGCTGCAACAATCATTTTTGCCAAATCTGCTGTTTCTAAAATACGCTTGGGGTCAATATCAAAACCATCCCATGAGCTGCTGAGTGTAGCACCAGGATGCACAGTAGTAACTTTTATGTTGAAATCTTTTAGCTCCTCACGCAGGTTTTTGCTAAACCCCGCTAAGGCCCATTTGCTGATGCTATAGGAACCCCCGTTTGGATACGCTTTGAGTGCAGCAATAGAAGCCATGTTGAATATATGTCCACTTTTTCGCTTAATCATGGATCCTATTAAGGATCGGGTTAGGTGATAGGCAGAATATACGTTTACGTTCATCATTTTTTCAAGCTGTCCGTCTTCTTCGTTGTAAATACTCCCCGGCTCATAGATGCCTGCATTGTTAATTAATATATCTATTTCAGAGCAAGCCTCACGGATTTGATTGCCCAACTGGAGAACAGCGTCTTTTGAAGAGAGGTCAGCATTGAAGCTGGAAATGGATATGCCATATTTTGCTATCAATTCTTGTTGCCATACTATTGTTTTATCCATATTCCTGGAGCAGAGCAAGAGGTTGTATTTCTCTTTTGCAAAATATTCCGCCAACGTTTTCCCAATTCCCTTTGATGCTCCGGTGATTACAACATTCATGTACTTTTTTTTTACAAATTTAGTGATTCAAAGCTTTGTAGCTTTGCCGGATGAAGAACAAGGCTTACGAACAGCTTTTTTTTGATTTAGATCATACCCTTTGGGATTTTGAAACCAATTCAGAAGAAACGTTACGGGATTTATATGTTGAGTTGGAGTTAGAAACGAAATCTCAAGCCCCCTTTGAAAAATTTCACGAAACATACAAACATTACAATAGTTTATTCTGGGATCGATTCCGCAAGGGACATATATCTCGAGAAGACTTGAGGTGGAAGCGCATGTGGAGAACGCTAGTGGATTTTAAAATCACGAACGAAGAATTATCAAAACAATTGAGCGAGCGTTACTTGGAGATACTCCCTACCAAAATCAATGTGTTCCCCCACTGCATGGAGGTATTGGAGTATTTAAAAAATAAACAATACCCCATGCACCTGATAACAAATGGGTTTGAAAAAACACAACACCAAAAAATCAAGAATTGTGGAATCGCTTCCTATTTTACAGAAGTCATTACTTCTGAGCAAGCGGGAATCATGAAGCCCCATGCGGCTATCTATGAATATGCCATGCATAAAACTTCGTCAACGGCAGATAAATGCATCATGGTAGGGGATACATTGGAAGTTGATATTTTAGGTGCTTTGAACGTAGGAATGGATGCTGTTTATGTACATGCATCTCTTCCAGAGGGATCTTCGGTTCAGCCTACTTATGTGGTGAGCGATTTAGCGGGCTTGAAGCAGATTTTATAATCAGGAGATATGTGCTAAAACGGAAACTCCGTTTTTGACTTTGTCGCCAATCTTGACGTTGATTTTTGTGTTCAGGGGAAGAAGAAGATCAACGCGACTTCCAAATTTGATGAAGCCCAATTCATTGTTTTGTTTTACCGATTCACCCAGTTTTGCATAATTCACGATTCGTCGGGCAAGCGCACCAGCAATTTGTTTGACCAAAACAGAACCGGTTGCATATTCAAGTACTATGCTATGTCTTTCATTCTCGGTAGATGATTTTGGGTCCCACGCAACAAGGTATTTCCCTTTGTGGTATTGGTTATAAACCACGTTGCCGCTTATAGGGTAGCGGTTTACATGAACATTAGCGGGACTCATGAAAACAGATACCTGAAGCCTTTTTTCTTTATAATATTCTTCGTCAAAGGTTTCTTCAATTACAACTACTTCCCCATCTGCAGGTGAAACAATTGCATTTTCGTTGTATGTGAAATTTCGACTGGGAATTCTGAAGAAGGAGAGAATAAATAACCAAAAACCTAGTACAACCAGTCCAAAGATCCAACCAGCTATCATGCTGGCAGGCATAATGTAATTGTGATTCAATTGGGCCAAACCAAAGCAAAGGATACTAATAACTATAATGGTAGGGTAGCCTTCTTTGTGTATTCTCATGTGTTAAGGGTAAAAAACAAATTTAGCAATATCGTGGATTAATAATTTATCTTTCTTTTTCTCGCTTCTACTTTCCACTCTCCAATAATGTCATCACCTTCCATTGCATAGAGTGATTCATGCAAGGCAACAGTTGGACAAATATGATAGGGTATTCCCAACACGGTATCGCCAACTTTGTATTCTTGTTGCTTGGTTGTTTCCATCACCAAATGTTCTTCGCTTTGAGAAACGGGTTTCAAATCCGGATGGTTTGGAAAGAATATGCGTTTTGAAAGTTCATTCTCAGACGCAATTGCTTTATGGCCTAAGTCGAGACAGACCCTGTTCGTATCCGGCAAAGAAATTACACGCGTAAGCACATGCACGGCTGGTATGAAAGGTTGCTCTTGGCAAATGATTCCATAGCCATGGTCCCAAAAGATATGGGTACCCGGGCTACACTCGCGATCGGTATGTTTGCTATGAATTGAAAATGTTGGAGTACCACCTGCTATTATGGTACGAGTTGAATCGCCATGTAATTTCAGCATTTCAATCAATCCATATACCGGTTGAAAAGCAAAAAAGCAGGCATCTTCTCGCTCTTTGATGTCCGCTTGACGGTGTTGACCATCGTAAACATGTAAGCCTAGAAATTGAAGCTGCGGTAGTTTTACAATGGCATCAACCAAATCAACAGCTTGTGCTCCAGGTAAAATTCCTGTCCTATTCATGCCAACATTGATATCTATGTATATACCAAGCTTAATTGAGGTGTTTTTTAATCTATTGGCAATGGATTGAGCTGTTTCAATATTATCTACGATAACGGAAAACTGGGTTTGAGGATAATGTTGAATGAGTTGAATGATTCGTTCAAACTTTTGGGAAGTAGGTTGATGGGCAATCAGTACATCTTTTGCTTTGTTTAAAGCCAACAACTCAGCTTCAGCGATGGTTGCGCATTTGAATTTAGATATTCCGGCTTCCATCATCAATTGAATCCCCTCATTGGTCTTGTGGGTTTTGATATGTGGTCTAAGTCGGTTTACGTCTCCGTTTACCATCCGTACCATTTCACGAATGTTGTGCTTAACCTTTTCCGGATAAACAAGAAGAGCAGGGGAATCGATGTATTTAATTTCTTTCATGTGATTAGGATTCCATCAGTTCAAAAACAGCTTCAATTTCAACAGGCACATGGTCGGGCAGAGATCCCATACCAACTGCACTTCTTACACCCACACCATTATCTTCGCCCCATATTTCTCTGAACAACTCAGAGCAACCATTGATGACGACTGGATGTTCGGCAAAGGAAGAAGTGGCATGAACCATGCCCAATACTTTAATTACACGTTTGATTTTATTTAAACTACCTAATTCATTGATCAGGCTTTGGAGAATGCATAATCCTACATTTCTAGCGATTGCTTTTGCTTGTTGTGTATCCATATCTATACCAACTGTCCCCTGGACTCGATTACCGTTGGTATCGAATGGAACATGTCCAGACGTATAAACGAGGTTACCAACGACAATACATGATTTATATATGCCTTTGGATGCAGAAGGAACAGGTCTTGTATCCGGTAGAGCATTGAAAATATCTTGGGGTGTCATGAAGGGTCTAATTGATATGAATGTATGGTTTGAAGAGCTTCTTCTATTTCTTCAAGTGTTGAAAGTGTAACCAGTTTATTCCTTAATGTTTTTATGTGAGGAATTCCTTTCAAGTAATTGGCATAGTGTCTGCGCATTTCAAAAATGCCCAATTTTTCTCCTTTCCAAGCGATGGATGCTTTTAGGTGTTGCAAGATAATTTCAACACGTTCTTCTAAACTTGGAGGGTCTAAATGCTTGCCTGTTGCAACAAAATGCTTGACTTCTTTGAAAAACCATGGGTAGCCGATTGCGGCCCTGCCAATCATAACACCATCTACGCCATACCGATTTTTATATTCCAGGGCTTTCTCTGGACTATCAATATCTCCATTTCCAAATATGGGAATATGCATTCGGGGATTTTCTTTCACCTTGGCAATCCAGCTCCAATCGGCTTCTCCTTTGTAGAGTTGGCTTCTTGTTCGTCCGTGTATAGAAAGAGCTTGTATACCGATGTCTTGAAGTCTTTCAGCAACTTCGATGATATTGATGCTATTGAAATCCCATCCCAAACGGGTTTTAACGGTTACGGGGATGGAGCTAGATTTGATGACGGCTTTGGTTAAGCGAACCATCAAGTCGATGTCTTTTAATACTGCTGCGCCTGCCCCTTTACAAACCACCTTTTTAACCGGACAGCCAAAATTGATATCTAATAAATCTGGGTTTACCGTATCTACAATCCCAGCACTGATGGCCATAGCTTCTTCATCGCCACCAAAAATTTGAATACCTACAGGACGTTCTTCTTCAAATATATCGAGCTTTTGCCTGCTCTTTAGTGCATCACGAATCAATCCCTCACTGCTAATGAATTCAGTGAACATCAAATCGGCGCCGTTTTTTTTACATACAGCACGAAACGGTGGATCGCTTACATCCTCCATGGGAGCAAGCAGAAGTGGAAAATCAGGTAATGTTATGTTGCCTATCTTTACCATTGAAGGGGAATGCAAAATTAAGCCAATGGATCAAGAAATCGGAAATAGGCCTGGAATGACGTCTCGTGCAGGTTTGTTTATTTTAATTGCATTGATGGGAGTTGGAGCACTGATCAGCAGTTCTTTGTCCGTTCCAATCTGGAAACTGATGACGGGTGAAGGGTCACAACACCTCTTACAAAACATGTCCAATCCCGATTTTGCAAGCTCAGTTCGGGTAATGCAAATTTTCATGGTCGTCATGATGTTTTTCGTTCCAGCTTGGGTAGCTGCTTCCATCATCAATCGAAGTCCCTCAAGCTATTTACATCTAAATAAAGCTCCTTCTATTCAAGGTTTAATTTGGACTGCCATTGTAATGGGCTCAACCTTGGTATTGGCATCGGAATTGAGCACAGTGATGGAATGGATCCCTTTGAATCAAGAGTGGGAGCAAAAGTTTAAGTCTATGGAAGAGCAATACATGAAACAAGTGGATGTGATGTCTCAAATGGCTGGACCATTAGATTTGATTTTTTCATTGGTTGTAATGGCGTTATTGCCGGCCATTACCGAAGAATTTTTTTTCCGTGGAGGATTTCAGAATATGATGCAACGGTCTACGCAACGAGTTTGGGTTAGTGCTATTGTAACAGCTTTGTTTTTCAGTGCGATTCATTTTTCTTATTATGGTTTTTTATCGAGATGGGCATTGGGACTGGTTTTAGGCCTGTTGTATGCATACGGTAAAAATTTATGGTATCCTATTTGGGCGCATTTTGTGAACAATGCATTGGCTGTTGGTCAGGTGTATTATCTACGCAAATCCGGACAGTCGGTTGTTGATCGTTTAGATGATCAATTTCCGGTTTGGTTGATTGTTTTGATGCCTATTGTATTTTATATCGGGTTTAAAAAATTCAAACAATCAGCAGCATGAAATCTCTCAATAAAGAAGTGTTTATTACACGTGCGAAAACTGCAGTTGTTTATGCGGCAGTGATGCTAACGGCATTGTTTTGGAACGAATGGAGTTTTCTGATTATTTTTTCGATAGTACAGTTTGGTGCCTGGTATGAATTTCGCAAGCTGG
Source organism: Chitinophagaceae bacterium (assembly GCA_032110825.1). Classification (GTDB taxonomy): domain Bacteria; phylum Bacteroidota; class Bacteroidia; order Chitinophagales; family Chitinophagaceae; genus Pollutibacter. The sequence continues at coordinate 6,017 of JAULVY010000199.1, forward strand.
TTGCTCAAATTACCAATAGTACTTTAGGGAAACCTGTGTTGTTACCTGTGAGTTTATCTTTTTTGGGTTGGGGACTTTTGTTGGCGGCAACTGCAGAAAGTATTGATGTAAAAGGGTATCATGTATCTGATTTTGGATGGCACTTGATCCGCATCAGTTTCATTCCTTTGATTTTTGAATGGTATCGTTTAAAAAACTTTACGATAAACAGTTTGAAGTGGTCGATTTATGGCCTTCTGTATATCTCCCTTTCGTTAGCCCTTTTGATCAATTTGCGTTCGGGTTGGATCTGGGGGCATGAAGACGATGGCAGTAGTTTAGCCAATGCATTGTCGAGTTTTAGTGGTCATTTGATTGTATTGGTATTGGTAATTACCATTTGGATCAACGATACCATGGCTTATATGGTGGGTTCATGGTTTGGTAAAACTCCTTTGAGTGTATGGTCGCCGAAGAAAACCTGGGAGGGAACAGTGGGGGGGATTGTGTTGAGTAGTGGATTGATTTATTTGATTGGTTTTCTCAAGTGGCATGCATCACTTGAATTGCTGGGCATTTGCATCTTGGTGGCTACAAGCGGAACGTTTGGAGATCTAATAGAAAGTAAACTCAAGCGAATGGCTGGTGTAAAAGATAGTGGAAGTTTTTTACCAGGCCATGGTGGATTTTTAGATCGGTTTGATTCGATTTTATTTGCAGCTCCGGTGGTCTGGATCTTTTGTTATTTGTTTTACCGCTAAATCAGTTGGAGTCGGTTTGGTTTTTTTTCTGGATGGTTGGCTTTGGGTTTTGGGTTGTGGGTTTTGGGTTTTGTGTTTTGGGTTGTGGGTTTTGGGTTGTGGGTTGTCTTCTTCCCTGTTCCCTGTTCCCTTGTATTCCTCTATTCCCTTGCATTTCCCTCGTCCCTCGTCCCTTCCTCTTCTGCGCATTCCTCTCCAGTGAACGCAAACTAATTTGACCAACCACATCAACAAATTGTGGTTCAACCTCTTTTGGTTTTCCGGAACTGCCAAGTACTTCTGCTGTTTCAAGTTCCTCGGGTACCTGACCTTTTTTGTTGAGTTCTTTTATTTTTTTAACTGTTTCAATTGTTAGTGGGTAATGTTTGTTGCTATCGGGCAACGTATACCACATGATGTTTTTAAAAATATCTTTTTTGATCAGATTTGCGTTTCCTTTTGCTGTTTGCAATACATCTGCATGGTCTGGAAAATGTTGCAAAGCATCCAAGTAGGTATCTAATTCATAATTCAAGCAACATTTCAAACGACCGCATTGTCCGCTTAGCTTGGTTTGATTGATGCTTAAATTTTGGTAGCGTGCCATGGCAGTGGTTACGCTTTTGAATTCGTTGAGCCAGCTGCTGCAGCAAAGTTCTCTTCCACAGCTTCCGATACCACCTACTTTTGCTGCTTCTTGGCGCGCACCGATCTGCTTCATTTCCACCTTTGCTTTGAACTCGGAAGCATATATTTTGATCAGTTCCCTGAAATCTACACGATCATCTGCAGTGTAAAAAAAAGTTGCTTTTTTTCCATCTGCTTGAATCTCGACTTCACAAATTTTCATCTGCAGTTTCAATTGACGAGAGATGGCTCTGGATCGAGCGAGTGCTTCTTTTTCTCTTGCTTTGTTCTCGCTCCATTTTTGGATATCAACTTCTGTAGCTCTTCTTAGTATCTTTTTGATTTCAGCGCTGTCCTCGGCAATTCTTTTTTTCTTCAGTTGAAGTCGAACCAGTTCCCCGCTTAGGTTAACGGTGCCCACATCAAAACCTCCAACACCTTCTACACTTACCATATCTCCTTTGTTGAAATGCTGGAGTGTAGTGTTTTTGAAATAATCTTTTCTGCTTCCGTTGCTGAAGGTGACCTCTACAATTCTGCAGGAGACTGCAGGATCAGAAAATGGGAGGTTGGCCAGCCAATCGTGCACGTTGAGTCGGTTGCAGCCGCCTGTGCTACACCCACCGTTACTTTTACAGCCACTTGGCTTTCCGTCTTTTGTTCCGCAGGAACCGCATCCCATGAGCCTTGATTTAAACTAAAGTTGATGTTTCCTATGGAAACATTTGGAGTGGAAATCAAGAAAAGAAGGGGGTTAAGGAAGTTTCAATTTTCAGTCAGCTGCATGTTCTATCTGCACGTATGATAATATATAAATTGCAAATTGTACTTCAGATGGCAAACCCCCACACTTCATTCATCGCCACTCGTTAATTGATCGAAATTAACGATTTATCCTTAATGATATGATAAATTTTGATGGTCAATGCCATGAAAAGCATTTTAGGATTGGCATTTCGTTCTATGCTGTACATCGCATTGTTGAGTTCATGTACGATGATTTCAAGCTGTGGTGTTGAGGCCAGTTTTACAATTCGTTGAGCAAAATCGATTTCAGTTTCTGAGGCGGTTTTTATGGTCCCGGTATTTTCGAGGTGCATGGCAACCGAAATCAGATGTATGAAATACAATAAAAACTGCTTTTGTTTTTCTCGGCCCAATTTGCTGATTTCATCAATCCATTTTACTTGGGCTGATGGACCGTTTTTGAGCATGGCATTAAGCCAATCGCGCAGCAAAGCCTGCCAGTCTTCATCTCCATGATGGATCATTTGAAATGCTTCTCTGAGATTGCCTTGTGCCAGAGGGGCTAGGGTGACAGCTTTATCTTTGGGTACTGCCTGTTTGGTGATGAGCCAATCTTCAACTTCTTGAGTTGAAAGTTGATTTATTTTCACCAATTGCGTCCTGGAGATGATGGTAGGGAGTATTTTGGATTCATCTTCGGCCACTAAAATGAACAATGTTTTATCAGGGGGCTCCTCAATCATTTTCAAGAGTTTGTTCCCGGCATTGCCCAAGTATTCTGGCATCCACTGGATGAGGATTTTATATCCGCTTTCAAAACTTTTCAAGTGGAGTTTTCTGAGAATGTCTTCGCATTCATGAGCTGTTATATTCCCCTGTTTGTTTTCTGCACCTATGCTTTGAAGCCAATCGTATGCATTGCCAAAAGGCGTCTGCTGAATAAAACTTCTCCATTCTTCTATAAAATCACTGCTAACGGGTTTGTCGCCTGATGTTCTCGTAATGGTTGGAAACGAGTAGTGAATATCGGGGTGCATTATAGAAGAGGCTTTCCGGCAGGAGGCACAAACTCCACAAGAATCGGTTTGATCATCTGTTTGAGATTTTTCATCGGCAAACATATTCGGTGATGCCAGGTTTGAATTGTTTTTTTCGCAAACCATCCATTGGGCTAATGCAATGGCCAGTTCCAATGCCCCACTGCCTTCCTTACCCAAGAAAAGAAGGGCATGGCTCAATCGGTTTCCCGAAACCATTTGCGTCAATTGGTTTTTGACTCGTTGTTGACCCTGTACCTGTTGAAACTGCATTGAAACAAAAATAGGGTATATGTGAACATCAGAGGAGCAAGAGATTGATCCAACCTTTTTTATTCATTTGTGTTAAGTTTGTACTTCAAATCTCAATTATGTCTAAACTAATTCTCTTTGCCGTTTGGGCTTTATTTACTGCCCCCGTTTCTATTCATAATTTCAAAGTAATATCTATCGATGGCGAAACCATTGATTTCTCTAAATTCAAGGGTAAGAAAATCTTGGTGGTCAATACGGCATCCAAGTGTGGGTACACGCCTCAGTATGCTGACTTGGAAAAATTGCATAAAGCCTATAGCAGTAAGTTGGTTATTGTGGGATTTCCGGCGAATAATTTCGGGGGGCAAGAACCGGGCTCTAATGAGCAGATTGCTGAATTCTGCCAGAAGAATTACGGAGTGAGCTTTGTGATGGCAGAGAAAGTTTCTGTAAAAGGAGAAGATATTCATCCATTATTCAAGTGGTTGACTTCCAAAGCTGAGAATGGAGTGATGGATGCAGAAATCAAATGGAATTTTACAAAGTTTCTTTTGGATGAAAAAGGTAAGCTTGTAGCTGTATTCCCAAGCAAGGTCAATCCAATGGGTGAGGAAATTACAAGCCTGCTTCGTTAATTCGTATACGCAAGACTTGCAACTGCTATTTGTTGTGCTCCTGCATGAAGCAGAGTGTGGGCGCAGGATTCCGTGGATGCTCCGGTGGTAATAACATCATCGATGATCAAAATATTCTTTCCGCGTATAGCGTTTTGATTTACGACTTCAAAAATTCCGGAAACATTTGTCCATCTCTCCACTCTTGATTTATGCGTTTGGGTTTCTGTATGATGGATGCGTAATAGGGAAGATTCATCAAAGCCTATTCCTGTTTGTTCTTGAATACCTTTGCACAAAAGGGTAGCTTGATTGTATCCTCTTGAAAAAATCTTTTTACGATGCAAAGGCATCGGAATGCAAAGATCGATTTGATGTTCATTCAAGGTTGTCTTCAAAGCCATGCCCATAAGTGTTCCCATATACACGCCCAGTAATTGAGCATCTTTGTATTTTATTTCATGAAGAATGTTTTGAATGCGTGATCCATCTGTGAAATGAAATGTAGAGCCAGCAAACAACAAGGGCACCCGACCCCAAAACAGTTTTTCAACTGGGTTGCTTCGGTTCTTTTCAAATTCAGTATAGGGTAATGTAGAATGGCATGAAAAGCAAATGGGCTGTTTTGAGGAAACTTTATTTGAATTGCAAGCAACACAGGTCAGGGGAAACAGAAAATGGAGCAATGCTTCTACTCCATGGTTACATGCTAGTGAGGCATTCATCAGGGTTTAAATATGGTTCGATAGACTTCTTCAATCAGCGCCATCGATACAATCTTGATGTTTTTATGGGTTTCTGACATGCGGTTGTATTTGCTAACAACAATGCGCTCAAATCCCAGTTTCTGGGCCTCGGAAATACGCTGATCGATACGGTTAACTGCCCGTATTTCACCACTCAGTCCTACTTCACCTGCAAAACAAATTTTTTGAGAGAGGGGGATGTCTTCGTAGGAGCTAAGAAGGGCAAAGACCATTGCGAGGTCGATTGCCGGGTCCTCTATTTTAAGTCCACCAGCAATATTGACAAATACATCTTTTGTGCCAAAATGGAATCCGCCTCTTTTTTCCAGTACTGCTAAAAGCAATTGAAGTCGGCGTAAATCAAAACCGCTTGCTGTTCGTTGTGGAGTTCCATAAACGGAAGGTGTAACCAATGCTTGCACTTCAATTAATAAAGGACGAAGTCCCTCCATGGTTGCTCCGATAGCAATACCGCTGAGTTGTTCTTCTTTTTGATTGATTAAAATATCCGAGGGATTGGCAACCGGGTGCATACCACTTCCACTCATTTCATAAATGCCAAGTTCTGCAGTTGATCCAAATCTATTTTTGGTGGTACGCAAAATTCGGTAAGCATAATGTTGATCTCCTTCGAACTGAAGGACAGTATCAACCATATGCTCCAAAAGTTTTGGCCCTGCAATACTTCCATCTTTGGTAATGTGTCCGATAAGAAAAACAGGAGTTTGGGTTTCTTTTGCAAAGCGTTGAAACTCTGCTGTACATTCTCGAATTTGTGAGATGGTACCTGGTGATGAATCGATGTAAGGCGATTGCAATGTTTGAATGGAGTCGATGATAACCAACCCCGGTTTTATTTTTTTAATCTCTTGAAATATGCTCTGGGTGCTGGTTTCCGTGAGTAGGTAAAAATCTTGGTGTTGAATGTTGATGCGATTTGCGCGCATTTTGATTTGTTGTTCGCTTTCTTCTCCACTGATGTAAAGCACACGAATATCTTTCATCATCAATGCATCTTGAAGAAACAAAGTTGATTTTCCAATACCGGGTTCTCCGGCAACAAGCACCAAACTTCCGGGAACAATTCCACCACCCAGTACACGATTCAATTCTTCATCGTGAGTAATGATTCGATCTTTTTCCTGTGCATCTACTTGTTCTAGACTGATGCTTTTGTTTTCTCCTTGATTGTTTTCTTTCCACGATTGTTTATTGGAGCGATCTTCTTTTTGTGTTATTTCTTCGATGAATGTATTCCACTCATTGCATGCCGGACATTTTCCTGTCCATTTTGCTGATTCATAGCCACAGTTTTTACAAAAAAAAGATTTCTTCACTTTGCTCATGCGGTAAAGGTAATTGAGTGTTTGAGTTTCGTGAAGAATGTTATCACGATATCAAATGTTTTTTTACAAGTGAAGAGGATGTTTTGCGAAGATTTTGAAGGGAAAAAAAATTAGAATTTCTATAAAATGACAAGGGGTTGGTAGACACCAACCCCTTGTACTTACTAACCCATTAAATTCTTTGGCTAAATTACAAAACGCTCCCACAATGCAAAATAAATTTTTGCCAATGTGAAAAAATACATGACCTCTTGTAAGTTTTGACAATGCCTTAACAGAGGATGTTGTAATTTTGTAAGATGCTGATAATCAGTTAACTAATATTAAATTAATTCAAAATGGGCTCAATCTATTTTGTTTCATTGCTTTTTGTTGTAGTCGGGATGTTGGTTTCGTTTCGTTTAAAATCGAAGTTTAATCAATACGGTTCTATCGCGCTCTCATCTGGTTTATCTGGAAAGGAAATTGCGGTAAAAATGTTGCAGGAAAATGGCATTCAAGATGTGAAGGTGGTGCTGGGAGAAGGGTTTCTTACTGACCATTACAATCCGGCGACAAAAACGGTGAGTTTGAGCCCGGAAGTATACCATCATGCCAGCATTTCTTCAGCTGCCGTAGCCGCTCACGAGTGTGGTCATGCCATCCAGCATGCCAAATCATATCCTTGGCTTATGTTCAGGAGCAGAATGGTTCCTATGGTTCAATTCAGTTCTATGATTATTCAATGGGTATTGCTGGCTGGAGTTTTACTCGTTAATATATTCCCTAATCTATTATTGGCGGGTATTCTTTTGTTTGCGCTAACTACTGTTTTTTCCTTGGTAACCTTGCCGGTAGAATTTGATGCAAGCAAAAGAGCATTGGTTTGGTTGGATGAAAACGGCGTTGCCAATCAGGCGGAACATCCGCTTGCAAAAGATGCATTACATTGGGCTGCAATGACTTACGTTGTAGCTGCCATCTCTTCTTTGGTTACGTTGGTACAATATATTTTCATTTTTTTGGGCAATAGGGAAAGAGATTGATTTTGTAATTGTTCAATAAAATCAATGGAAAGGCGAAAGAAAAATACCTTTTCAAGCTTTTTTTAATTGTTAAAAATATATTTATATATATATTCGCGGTAAGACATTCAAAGAATTTATAAAACAAAAATCAACTGCATGAGAAAACTTGCACTATTCGTGTGCTGTTTGCTTTTTGCGTTACCCATGGTAATGGCGCAAACAGTGGTGAAGGGGAAAGTGTCGGATGCCGATGGTTCTCCTCTCTCAGGTGTATCGATCAAGGTAGTAGGTTCCACAACAGGTACCACTACAGATGCTGACGGTACATTTTCAATTTCTGTAAAGGACCTTAACGCGATTCTTGAAGTAACCTATGTGGGTTACGACAGAGTTACTGTTCGCGCTGGGTCCAATTTGTCAACTATTTCATTGAAAACATCTTCTTCCGGATTACAGGAAGTGGTGGTAACAGCTCAAGGTATTCGCAGGGAGAAAAAAGCCCTTGGATATGCTGTTGCTTCAGTGGATAAAAAAGCATTGGAACTAAGACCTGATGGCGACGTTGTTCGTCTCTTGAACGGTAAGGCTCCTGGTGTTGACATTTTGAACGCAAGTGGTATGTCCGGTTCCGGTACCAACATCATTATCCGTGGTGTAAATACCATTTCCGGTAACTCTACTCCTTTGTTCGTTGTTGATGGTGTTCCTTTTGACGCCTCAACCAATTCACAAGCGAGCTTCGTTTATGGTAACACAACTTCCAGCCGTTTCTTGGATCTTGATCCCAATAGCATTGAAAACATCAGTGTATTGAAAGGATTGAGTGCAACTACACTGTATGGTGAGTTGGGACGTAATGGTGTGGTTTTGGTAACAACCAAGAACAGTTCAACCAGAAAATCAAATAAAAAAACAGAGATCAGTGTTACACAATCTCTTTTCGCCAATAAAGTTGCCAACCTCCCTGACTACCAGGATTCATGGGGTGGTGGTTTCGATAATGGTGTAGGTTTTGCGTTCTTCTCCAACTGGGGTGGTCGCTTTAAAAATCCTCCAGATTCAGTTACACATCCTTACGATCGTGCAGCTTCTTCTGCTTTTGGAACTCCATGGAGAACCGCATTCCCTCAATTCGTGGGTGCTAAACTTGCGTATGAGCCCAATAACTCTGTTGAGCAGTTTTTCCAAACAGGGTTGATACGCACCACTTCAGTTGGTGTTTCCAGCTCAGTAGGTTCTGCTGGAACATTCAATGCGAACTATTCGTATATGGATGATGAAGGATTTACCCCTGGTAACCGTTTGTTGAAAAACACATTTGGTTTGGGCGGTGCTGTTAAGTTGAGCAACAAGTTTACATTCAACGGAACTTTCAACTATGCAATCACTGATTTCAAATCTCCTCCTACAGCCACTTCATTTGGGTCTAACCCAAGCGCATCTTCTGTATTTGGTAATTTGATCTATACCCCACGTGCGGTAGATCTCTTCAAGTTGCCTTACGAGAATCCATTGGATAAATCTTCTACTTATTATAGAGGTGGTAATGATATTCAACACCCCATCTGGACGGTGAAGAATTCATTCACGGGTCAGAAGATCAACCGTATTTTCGGAAACATGTCGTTGAAATACGACATCACCGATAAATTGAACGTATTGTACCGTGTAGGGTATGATCAATATTCTGACTACAACTATTACAACCAGAACAAAGGTGGAGTTGTTGGTGGTGCAGATTTTCAATTGGGCATGCACAGAACGGTGAATGGGTATAATACCATTTGGGATCATTCATTGTTGACTGCTTATCAAACTGATTTCGGAAAAGATTTCCGTTTGAATGTTGATGCGGGTGTAAACTCACAAGAGCGTTTGTACGAGCAGAATGGACAGCGTTCTACTCAACAACTTGTTTATGGATTGTTTGATCACGACAACTTTATCATCCACGATAACTTCACCGAAGGTGGTGGTCGTATTGACTTCAAATCTAAATTCATTTCTTTGGGTGCATTTGCACAAGGTTTGCTGAGCTATAAGGAATATGCGTTCTTAACTGTGGGTGGAAGAAACAGCTGGTCGTCCAACTTGGAAAAATCCAACCGTTCTATCTTCTATCCATCAGCGAGTTTGTCTTTCCTTCCTACAACAGCTTTTGCAAGCTTGCAGAACAGCCGTGTACTTAACTACTTGAAATTAAGAGCAGGTTATTCTACTTCTGCAAACTTTGGATCACCTTACAATACAAGAAATATCCTCAATATCAACACCAACGTATTTGTTGACCGTGTTGGAACTATTTTCAACTCTAACTCAATCGGTAACCGTTTGGCCAATCCAAATTTAAGACCCGAGTTGCAGTCTGAGTTTGAAATCGGTTTTGAGGGTAAGTTGATCAACAACCGTGTAGGTGTTGATTTCACATATTACAACAGAAATTCAAGCGATCAGATCCTTGATCGTGAATTGGATGCCTCATCAGGTTTCACTGTTACTTCAATCAACGCAGGTTCAGTTCGCAATAAAGGAATTGAATTGCAGTTGACCTACAATGTAATCCGCAATAAAAACTGGAATTGGGAATTAACTGCAAACTATTTCCAAAACAGGAGCATGGTTACTTTACCTAGTGAAGTGAAACAAATCGTTATCGATGGTTTCACCAACGAAGGTTTGTTTGCAATTAACGGTCAGCCTTTGGGCGTGATTCAAGCAACGTATACAAGAAAGGATCCAAAAACAGGTTTGAGATTGACAGACGGTTTGGGTAGCTATATTTCATCAAATGAAATTGGAATTATAGGTGACCCTACACCTGATTTCAAAATGTCTGGTATTTCTCAATTGTCGTACAAAGGAATTTCATTCCGTATGCAGTGGGATTATACACAAGGTGGCGATATGTTAGCATATACACCTGGTACTGTGGTTGGTCGTGGTTTGACAAAGGATACCGATTTCGATCGTTTCCTTCCATTGATTCTTCCTGGTGTTAAAGCAGACGGTACACCTAATGATGTGCAGGTTTCTGCCAGCTACGCTTACTTCAACGTTCTTTCTGGTTTCTTCGGAATGCAAGATCTGATTGTATATGATGCAACCATGATTCGTCTCAGAGAAGCTTCTTTGTCGTATTCAGTTCCTGCATCGGCATTGAGCAAGACTCCTTTTGGAGCTCTTTCTGTAACCTTCTCTGGTCAGAACCTTTTCTATAATGCACCCAACTTCCCCAAGTTTGTGAATTTCGATCCTGAAACTTCATCTCTTGGTGTAAGTAACGTTCGTGGTTTGGAATACCTTTCTGGTCCAACGTCTAGACGTTATGGTGTGAGCGTAAGGGTAACCTTCTAATCTTTTAAATCGAAAGAAATGAAAATGAAAAAAATATTCATCCTCGTGCTTTCGGTGAGCCTTTTGGGTTCATGCACCAAGAAGTTAGATGACTACTTGGTAAACCCAAATGGACCTACACCGGAATCAGCCAATGCTGATCTTTATTTGACTCAGCTACAGCTGAATTTTGCTAGCTTCTTCAATGGAGCTTCTAGCTACGGTATGGAATTGACACGTATGATTGTTATGTACGGGCCAACCTATCAAGCAGCTTATTCTCCACAATCTTTTGATGGAATTTGGAATACAGCTTATACAGGTGTATTCAAGCATGCGAATGCCTTGATTCCTGTAGCTGAAAAAGAAAGAAAATGGATAGCTGCTGGAATGGCGAAAACGCTGAAGGCGCACACCATGATGACCTTGGTAGATATGTTTGGTGATGTGCCATACACTCAGGCTAATCTTGGTTCTGAAAATACAAATCCATCTATCGACAAAGGTTCTGACGTATATGCTGCTGCAATTGCTTTGTTGGATCAAGCGATTGCTGATTTTCAAAAATCGACTGCGTTTCCTGGTAATCAGGATCTTTTCTTCGGAGCATCCAATGCAACTGGAGCAGCTCGTTGGAGAACAACAGCTAAGTTGTTGAAGTTAAGAGCACTCAACACAACACGCTTAGTGGATGGAGGTGCTGCTGGCAAGATCAATGCTTTATTAGCAGATGCCGATGTTGCTGCATCTTTAACAACTGCAGCATCCGATTTTGAATATAAATATTCAACGAAGCAAGCAAACCCCAATAGTCGTCACCCCCGCTACAATGGCAACTATTCTGCTGCAGGAAGTGCAGGTGATTACATGGGAATTTATTTCATGTGGTCGTTAGCTGCTGATAAGGGTACTTTTAATAATACCGAATCAAGAAATACTTCTGACCCTAGAACAAGGTATTATTTTTACCGCCAACAAATTAATAACAACAACGTTTCTTCTAACACCCTTTCTTGTTCTACTTTTCCAATTCCATCTCATTATTTAGCAGGAATGCCATTCTGCCAATTTGAGAATGCATTTGGGTTCTGGGGCAGGAATCATGGAGATAACTCAGGTATCCCACCAGACGGTCCATATAGAACAACAGTTGGGATATATCCTTATGGAGGCGACTTCGATTCAAATCAAGGTTTGAATGTAGCCTTAAACAGAGGTGCGCAAGGAGCAGGTATACAACCCATTTGGCAAAGGGCGTTCACTTACTTTACTGCTGCAGAAGCTGCGGTAGCTTTAGGAACAACTGGAAATCCTAAATCGTTGCTTGAGGCAGGTGTTAGAGCATCCATGTCAAAAGTTTTAGGTTATCCCGCTACTGTTGGTGTAACTGTACCAGCTGCGCAAGCTGCAGAGCAAACTAAAGTAGACGCTTACGTAGCTAAAGTATTGGCGCGTTATGATGCAGCAGGAACGAATAGCGAGAAATTGGAAGTGATCATGCAGGAATTCTATATTGCTCTTTGGGGTAATGGACATGATGCATGGAACAACTACCGCAGAACGGGCAAGCCAGGCAGCATGTCGTATACCGTTGCACAGGCAGGTGGTGATATGATTCGCTCTCACTACTATCCTTCTGTATTGGTAAACTTGAATACAAACGCATCTCAGAAAACAATTGATAAGAAAGTGTTCTGGGATACAAATCCAGCTGTACTCAAATAAATTCAACAACATGAAAAAAATTATATCATCCGCTTTATACACAGCCTTGGTTGTTATAGCCTTGAGTTCGTGTCAAAAAGGTGACGTTGTTCAGGATGTAAATTCGCTTAGCATTGGTTCGTATGTAACCCTTGTTTCTGCTGGAAATAACATCATCGATGCAACCAATCTTGCGGGAAGCAAGGTATCTGCATCTGTTAAAGAATACGGGTCACCACAAGAGAAATTGATTGTTTACGTAACCAGAGGACCTCAGACTTCAAATAAGTCTCTTTGGAAAAAAGTAAAAGAATATACCAACAGTGGAGGAACATACAACCTAGAAGTTTCAGGACAAGAGATAGCTAATGCCCTAGGGGTTACTCCAGGTCCCGGCGAAACATACATTCTCTACAATCAGGTTGTAACCAAAGATGGGCGCGTATTTGACGTTTCAAATACTTTACCTGATCTAGCTTCTGTTGGTACCTATAATCTTAAGCTAACATGGAATGCAGTAGTTGTTTGTCCCTTTGTACCTTCTCAAGCAACAGGAACCTATGTAATCACTCGTGATAATTGGGATTTATCTGTTGGTGAGACCGTTAATGTATTGGCAGAAACCGGGAAAGCAACAATTGACGTAATCTTTCCTTATGCCGCGCCTCCAGGAATCAATCCAGTTGTGGTTACAGTTAACCCACAAACTGGTGCTTCGACTATATCTAGACAAACTTATGGTAGCTATGGTGCTGGTTTTGAAAACTTCAGATGTGAAGGAACAGCTGGATTCTACTTTTCATGTAAAGGAGAGTTCAGTATTAATCTAACTCACACCTTGCCTAATGGCTCTAACTTCGGTACATATCCTTATGCGATCAAGAAATTATAAACGGGTGTACTAAACTTTAAAAATAAAGCCACTCATTTGAGTGGCTTTATTTTTAAAATAAAAGAATTAGAATTTTATTTCCTCTTGATTGCTATCAAAGAAATGAAACTCTGTTAAATGATAAGTAGAGTTCTCCTGAACTTTCAAATTGATCTTGTACCTCCAGGCCCATTTTCTACGAATGGAGATCAGTCCTTTGGTAAGGTATGCATATAGTATAGGGTGCACAACGATCGTAAGATGCTTATGCTTCTGATCACTCAGGTATCCAAGGTTCTTTTCTATTTCGTCTTCTAATATCAAGGCAGAGGAGATTTTGCCGGTACCCTGACAAGAAGGACATTGTTCTTGGGTATTGATGTTCATTTCCGGTTTCATGCGCTGACGGGTCAGCTGCATGATTCCAAATTTAGAAATAGCCAATACGGAATGTTTTGCTCGATCCGACTTCATGAACTCTTCCATGGCATCGTGAAGCTTTCTCTTGTTTTCAGGAAGCTTCATGTCGATGAAGTCGACAACAATGATGCCTCCAAGATCTCTTAGCCTCAACTGCCTCGCAATCTCTTCTGCAGCTTCCATGTTGGTCTGCAAGGCATTGTCCTCTTGGTTGTTCCCAACGCTCTTATATCCACTGTTCACATCAATGACGTGAAGCGCTTCGGTATGTTCGATTATGAGGTAAGCTCCACTTGCTAGATTCACTGTTCTCCCAAATGTGCTTTTAACCTGTTTGGTAATGCCTGTATGGTCAAAAACAGAGGCTGAGCCTGAATATAGAGAAACGATATCGGCTTTGTCTGGGGAGATTCTTTGTATATATGCTTTGGTATCTTGAAAAATTTGTTTGTCGTTTACAATGATTTTATTGAAATCTGCATTCAATAGATCTCTTAAAATACTGGTAGCTTTAGTCTGTTCGCTTAGAACTTTCGTTGGTGCCACAGCTCCACTCAAATTCTGTTGAATGCTCTTCCATTTGGCAAATAAGGTATTTAGATCTTCATGCAACTCAGCAGTATTTTTTCCTTCTGCAGCTGTGCGGACAATCACACCAAAATTTTTAGGCTTGATGGCTTCGATGATTTTTTGCAATCGCTTGCGCTCTTCTCCTGAATGAATTTTTCTAGAGACAGCTACGATATCATTAAACGGAGTAATCACCACAAATCTTCCCGGCAGGGAAATTTCACAGCTCAATCTGGGTCCTTTTGCGGCTATAGGCTCTTTTAAAATTTGCACCAATACATTGGGTTTTTGTCCCAATACCTCATTGATTTTTCCGGTCTTTACGATTTCTGGTTCTACGGTAAACGTAGAAAAGTCCTGTTGACTTTCAACAGGAGTATTGATGGAGATCTGGGTGAATTTCAGAAGGGATTTGGCGTAAGGGCTCAAATCTGTATAATGTAAAAAAGCGTCCTTTTCAAATCCCACATCTACAAACGCCGCATTGAGTCCGGGTATGAGTTTTTTAACCTTTCCCAGGTAAAGATCACCCACAGCAAAGCCGGCATCGGACTTCTCATTATGAAGTTCGACGAGCTTTTTATCTTCCAGCAAGGCGATTTGTACACCCAGGGCAGATGTGCTTATGATGAGTTCTTTGTTCAAACGCAATGTTGAATGCTAAGTAATCAAGCGGAATATTCCTGTACACCAGGAGATTCAGCTTTATAGATAAAGTAAAAGAAATGGGAAGTAGATTACTTCTTACCCTTTTTGTGACGATTCTTTCTTAGTCTCTTTTTGCGTTTGTGTGTAGCAATTTTATGACGTTTTCTTTTTTTACCACAAGGCATAGCCAGTAAGTTTAAAGTGTTTAAAAATTATTTTAATGATTTTATCTTTTCTTCCAGTGCTTTAACGAGATCAGGATTTCTGACTTTCAGTAATCCTTTTTGATACCATTCAAGCGCCTCTTTTTTCTTTCCATCCTTTTCGTAGATCTCAGCAAGCAGAAACACAGCCTCTGGATTTTCTGAGTCCAACTCCACCGTTTTTTTCAACCTCTCAATCGCCTTATCTGTTTGTCCGGAAACCATACTTCCGTAACCAAGCATAAACTGAGCAAACGAATTGTTGGGGTCTCGTTCAGCTACCTCTCTGATTTTCAATATCCCTTCCATCGGAGCTCCTGAAGCGCCAAAGAAAAAAGTACTTCCCCATCCAATGATGGTCGAATCATTTTTAGAATTGATTTTTAGAGCTTGACTGAAGAGGCTTTGCGTTTCATTGGCCATCCACGATCTCAATCCGGGGTCTGATAGTCCCCTCAATTCAACTAGCATCGAATGGGCAGCGAAGGTCAGGTTTTTTTCAGAATTTTCCAATTTAGCCTTCTCTCCAAGGTAGTAGATATAGGGAATAAAACTTCGAGCACTGTCTTTCCAGAAATTGGATAATGCCTCATAATTGGACTTTCTCTGAGTTGCCAGATCCCCACGGGTAATTGATTCCTCCAGTTTAGTGAGTACAGCTGATTGTGAGGGAGTTAGATCTTTTTTAAGTGAACTCAGGAAGGATTGAAAATCAAATGCCTGTGCAGCGGGTGTTGTACCCTCAGTATGATCATCGTGTGGTGTATGAGGCGGTGTAAATTTTCCGAATGTGAATAAGGAGAAGAGCAGCACTGCACCTACAGCAGCCACTATCCATTGCTGTCTTTTAAGCATTTAAGTTCTTTTGGAAGACAAAATTACGACTAAGCCATATCATCTGAACCCTCATCTCTGATGACGGTGTCGATTTCCAGCTTTTTAACTTCTTGCATAAATTCCTTGGCAGGTTTGAAGGCCGGTATAAAATGAGCAGGGATATGCACTGCAGTATTTCTCTTGATGTTTCTACCGATTTTAGCAGCTCTTTTCTTTGTTATGAAAGATCCAAAGCCTCTTACATAGATGTTTTCACCTTTTGAAAGCGTAATTTTAATTTCTTTAAACATAGTTTCAAGAGCAACCAAAACATCCACTTTGGGTATGTTGGTTCTCTCTGCGATTTTATTGATGAGATCAGCTTTTCTCATGAGTTCTTATTTTTATTATAGAATCTTAGTAAAAAATATGCACACAAATCACTCAAAACTTGTTCGTTATCAATACAATACATTCATTAACGAATCATTCTCTATAAAATTGCACTAAATTTTATTATTTTCCAAATAAATATTGATATAAGTGGTTGAAAAACAAGTGAAAGTGTGGTTTTTACGTTCGTTAAAACAGTGGCATTTTCACAAAAATGAACGAGAAATGCCCTGGAAGGGAATAAAGGATCCCTACAAGATTTGGCTTAGTGAGATTATACTGCAACAAACACGGGTAGAACAGGGAATTTCCTATTTCCAAGCATTTGTAGAGACCTATCCTACTGTCCATAAATTAGCACAAGCGACTGATAATGAAGTTTTTAAGCTTTGGGAGGGATTGGGATATTACTCAAGATGCCGAAACCTCATCCATACAGCTAAGCTGGTGACAAATGAACTCAATGGAGTTTTTCCATCCACCCGGGAAGGGCTGCTTTCTCTAAAAGGGATAGGTCCTTATACGGCCGCAGCAATTGGATCGTTTGCATATGCACTTCCCCTGGCTGTTGCAGATGGCAATGTTATGAGGGTGCTTTCTCGATTTTTTGCCAGTAAGACCCCAATCGACACGGTTCAGGGTAAACGAAAGATGGAAGAGATTGCCAATACCTTACTTGATAAAAAAGATCCGGCCTGGTTCAATCAGGCCATGATGGATCTGGGAGCCACTGTTTGTAAACCCAAATCTCCTGCATGTAACGTTTGCCCATTGCAAAAAAAATGTTCTGCATTTCAGAAAAAGCATCAAGATCGATTTCCCGTTAAGCGTCAGAAAATCAAACCCCAAAAACGATTTCTGTACTATCTCCTGTTGGAGCAAAAAGGTCAGATCTTGATTCGCAAGCGTACTCAAAAAGATATATGGCAGGATTTATTTGAATTTGTATTGGTAGAAAAAGATGAACCATGTGATCAAAAGGAGATTTTAAGTCCTCGGTTTTGGGATTTAAAAATTCCGCTTAAATCCTGGCAGGTCTTGCATCATTCGCAACCTGTTTTACATCAACTTTCGCATCAGCAGATCCATGCTGTTTTTTTGATTGTTCGAACAGATATGAAGTATAAGGCAGACGAATATACCTGGGTTGCAAAAAAAGAGATTCGTCAATTCGCCTTTCCCCGGTTAATTACCCGATTCCTTGAGCATCATTTTCTGTAATTTTAGGGCATGATCTCACAAGTGGTTTTGCTTGTTTTGGCTTTGCTGATGTTGTTTATGAATTCGGGGGCAGAGATCGCCTTTTTTTCTTTGGGATACCGCGATCTTCAAATTTTAAAAAATAGACAATACCCAGGGGCTTCTAAAATTCAGGAGTTGCTAAAAGAACCCCGACTTTTAATGTCTTCACTGTTGGTGGGGAATATGGTGTTGCGAATTTTGGTGATTCTACTTTGCAACTACCTGATCACATCAGATATTCTTCCGCTTTCTTCTGGCTTTATCCTTTTTATAGTTCGCTTTTTTATTGCAGCTCTTTTGTTGATTCTAGTTGGAGAATTATTACCCAAAGTTTGGGCTTCGAATAATCCTATTCGATTTGCATTTTATGCATCATCATCGGTTCAGTTGAATTACTTTTTGTTCAAGCGAGTGGGTGTATGGATGTCTAACATAACCGACCGAATTGAAAAATCACTTGGTCACAACAACGATGTAAGTTCACGTTTGGAGCAAATTGAGGAAGTAATGGGGGTCAATACTGAACGTGCGTCTGTAGAGGAAAAAAATATTTTAAAAGGCATCGCTCAATTCGGAAACATCACCGTTAGGCGCGCCATGAGAAGTCGGTTGGATGTACAAGGCATTGAGTCTTCGATGCAATTCAATGAACTGAAAAAACGAGTAGAAGAGCAGCAGTATTCGCGGTTTCCTGTCTACCGAGAAAACTTAGATACCATCATCGGAATGATTCATTCCAAGGATTTGATTCCTTACCTCGACAAAGAAGATGACTTCAATTGGAATACATTGGTTCGCTCCGCTTTTTTTATACACGATCAAATGCTGGTAGAAGACTTGCTGAAAGAATTTCAAGCCAAGCGCAAGCATTTTGCTATAGTGGTGGATGAGTTTGGGGGAACAGATGGTATCATTACATTAGAGGATATCCTTGAAGAAATAGTAGGTGAAATCAGAGATGAATACGACGATGAGGAACCCGTGAATCTTCGAATTGATGAGTTCAATTTTATTTTTGAAGGTCGCTTGATGATTAACGAGGCATGCAAAATCATGAATTTGCCCAATCGCATTTTTGATTCTTTTCGAGGGGCAAGCGAAACTGTAGCTGGATTGGTTCTTGAGTTAGCAGGCGAAATCCCTAAGTCCAATCAGGTGCTGGAAGCTTCCGGTTTTGTATTCACTGTATTGGAAGTCAATATGAATCGAATAGAAAAAGTAAAAGTCACCATCATTCCACAAGTCAACTCATAGCATGAACAACAAATTCTTTTTTTTGAGCTTTCTTGTGCTGCTAGCAATTGGGTGGTTTTCTTGCAACAGTGATTACACCCCAAAGCCTCGAGGGTATTTTACTATTGAACTACCCCAACGAAGCTATCGTTTATTTGACAGCAGTAATTTCCCATATGCTTTTGAATACCCCAATTATGCTATTATTACCAGTGCTAATGATAGCTCGGGTAATGATGACTATTGGATCAATGTTGAATTTCCCCGTTTTAACAGTAGAATCTATCTTAGCTACAAATCGATTGGAGGAAATTCAGTTTATAAAATCAGTACACCTTCTGGGTACAAGGATTCAATAGTCCCCAACCGTTTTGAATCTCTCCGGGAGGAAGCCTACAAGTTAACGTACAAGCATACCATCAAGGCCAATTCCATTGTTGATTCTCTCTTCACCAATCCGCAGGGGTCTTCGGGAGTTTATTTTTATGTTGCAGGTGAAGCAGCTACTTCGAAACAATTCTATTTGACGGATACAACAAGGCATTTTCTGAGGGGGGCCTTGTATTTTGATGCATCACCCAATGCCGACTCACTTTCACAGGTAGCTAATTTTTTAGAAGAAGATATTCGTCACATCATTAAAACTTTACGCTGGAAATAGGGTTACTTGAAGTGTTTTTTGACGACTGTGCGCATTTCATTTTCAATTTCTTCATTGCATAAATTGCCAATGCTTCCTTCGTGAGTGTGATGCAGTGCTTTTGATTGATCAAATGCAAACGTTCCTTCTTCTATGCTATTACCGACTTGGATATAGGCTTCTCTAAAGGGGATGCCTTGGTTAACCAATTCATTTACTTTTTCAACGCTGAACAGGTACTTGTATTTTTCATCCTTTAACACATCGTTTTTTGCCTGTAAGGATGCTAACATAACTTTCATCATTTCTAAGCAGGATTTGATTTCTTCAATTGCAGGAAAAATAATTTCTTTCGTCAATTGCATGTCCCGATGATATCCTGATGGAAGATTATTTGTTAGTAGGGTTAATTCGTTGGGTATAGACTGAATCCTGTTGCATTTTCCTCGAATCAATTCAAATACATCTGGGTTTTTTTTATGTGGCATGATGCTGCTTCCGGTTGTGAATTCTTCTGGGAAGCTGATAAATCCAAAATTTTGATTCATGAATAAACAACAATCCATCGCTAATTTACTCAATGTTGATGCTATAGATGAAATGGCTATTGCGGTAAGCTTTTCGGATTTTCCTCTCGACATTTGCGCATATATCGAGTTGAAGTGAAGGGTTTCGAAATTCAACAGTTCAGTTGTACGTTTCCGATTCAGCGGAAACGAAGAACCATAGCCAGCTCCACTCCCTAAAGGATTTTTATTGACCACGGCATAAGCAGCACCTAAAAACTCCATATCATCTACCAGGCTTTCGGCATATGCACCTAACCAAAGACCAATCGATGATGGCATGGCAATTTGCATGTGCGTGTATCCTGGGATCAAATAGTCTTTAAAGGAATTGCTCTGCTTGATTAAGCAGTTGAATAAATCAAGCGTTTCTTTCTTGATTGTATTTAATTCTTCGCGTAGGTATAGTTTAATATCTACAGCAACCTGGTCATTTCTGCTTCTTCCACTGTGTATCATCTTTCCAACTTCACCAATTCGTTCAGTAAGCATCCATTCAATTTGTGAGTGTATGTCTTCAACGGTATTGTTAATTTTGAATTTACCGACTGCAATCTCTTTTTGTATTTCTAAGAGTGCATCTACAGCTTTTTTTGCTTCCTCTGTATTCATCAAACCTTGCTCGCCCAGCATAGTTACGTGGGCTATAGATCCTTCTACATCGGCAGAAGCCATAAGAAGATCAAATTCACGATCGCGCCCCACTGTAAATACTTCAATCGCTTCTGCTGTAGATGTATTTTTTTTATTCCATAGTTTCATGATGACGCTGTTTTATTTTTCAAGAGAGCTGCTGTTTTCTCTAGAAGCTGTATGTATCCATCAATTCCAGATTCAATTTCATGTGTATAAATATACTCATCTGCAGTGTGACTTCTTGCGGAATCACCTGGTCCCATTTTTAATGCAGGGAAATGTATGAGAGCTTTATCGCTAGTGGTAGGAGATCCGTAATGATCGATGTTCAGTTCTTTACCTGCAAGTACCAATGGATGATCCATTGGTATCAACGTGGATCTTAGTCTCATGCTTCTGGGGGTCAGTTTACTTTTCAACTGTTTTTCAAGGATGCTCATTACTTCCTCAAACGAGTAACACTCATTTATTCTAATATCAATGACGAATCTACATTCGGACGGAATCACATTATGTGATTTGTTTTCTGTTTCAATAACAGTAACGGTAGCGCGGGTTTCACCGGTAAGCTCAGAAATTTTTTCAAAAGAGAATTGCTGAAGAATTTGAATATCTCGAAGAGCAATGTCAATGGAATTTATTCCTTCGTTTCTTGCGGCATGGCCTGCTTTTCCTTGAGCTAGAGCATCTACTACCATCAATCCTCTTTCTGCAACGGCCATTTTCATTTGAGTGGGTTCACCTACAATGGCTCCTATAATTGAAGAATCTTGTATCAATTGATTGAATGCTAAATCAGCTAAAAGGGCCTCCACGCCGTTTTTTCCTGAAATTTCTTCTTCAGCTGTCGCAGCTAAAATCAAATTAAACGGAAGTTCAGCGTGATGGTAAAAATGAATGAAAACTGCAATCAATGATACCAATGGTCCACCTGCATCATTGCTTCCGAGTCCAATTATTTTATCGTCCACTTCTCGGGCAATAAAAGGATCGCCTGTATAGTCCGTAGCGGGCTTAACCGTATCGTGGTGAGAATTCAACAGTATGCTGGGTAGGGTAGGGTTGAAATGTTTATTGATTGCATAGATGTTGTTCAGAAAACGGTGTGCAGGTATATGTTTTTCTTTTAAAAACATCTCCAAGAGATCAGCGACTTGCTCCTCTTCTTTGCTGAAAGAAGGAATTGCTATCATTTTTTTTAGCAGCGATACGGCTTCTTTTTTGATGTTATTTTGCGTTGTCATGTGTATAGAATTTTATTAGCACAAGACTGTTCCGCTTTTTCCTTCCAATACTTCGTTCAATTGGGAAGCATCACCGATGATTACTTTTGAAACTCCCGCCTCGATGGCTTTGAATGCATTTTCGAGTTTAGGGATCATTCCCTCGACAATAACTTTGTTTTTTTTCAGCGATTGAAATTCATCTTGAGTCATGCTTTTGAGTATACTGTTTTCATCATGAATATCTAGAAGCACCCCTTTTTTTTCAAATGAGAAAACAAGGGTTACCGATTTGGTTTTTGCAAGTGATTTTGCAATTTCCTGAGCAATGGTATCTGCATTGGTATTTAATAGTTGACCATTCTCATCCTGCGTTATTGGTGCAACAACTACGGATAGTCCTTGATTAAGAAGCTGCAAAAAGAATTCGGTATTCACTTCATCAACATCTCCTACATAGCCATAATCAATTGTAGCATGCTTTCTTTTATGAGCCCGGATGGAAAGTCCATCTGCGCCAGAAATCCCGATCGCTCTTGAATCGTTTGCATTCAATTGGCTAACAAGATTTTTATTGATGAGTCCAGCATAAACCATGGTAACCACTTTGAGTGTTTCGGCATTTGTAATTCGTCTTCCTTCAACCATCTCTTGTGGAATATTCAATTGGCTAGCAAGTTCTGTAGCCAGCTTGCCTCCGCCATGCACAAGAATTTTATTTCCTTTGATTTTTGAGAATTCCTGAAGGAAAAGCTTTAGCCTTGTAGCATCGTCAATGATGTTGCCGCCGACTTTGATTATGGTAACCGCATTATTCATTTTTCATTCTCTGCTCGATCAATTCATTCAGTCGTTAAATTGATTTAAGTATTTCTGCTAACACAGCTTGTGCGGCCCAAACCCGGTTAGAGGCTTGGTGTGTAACAATGCTGTTGGGTCCATCAAGTATTTCATCCGACAATTCAATATTCCTTCTCACGGGTAAGCAGTGCATCACTTTTGCGTTGCGGGTGAGTCCGATTTTTTCGTTGTTTAACATCCAATCTTCCTCAACGGAAGGCAATGCGCCATAGTCTTGATAGGAACTCCAGTTTTTTACGTAAACAAAATCTGCATTTTTCAATGCACGCGACTGGTCGTAGTCAATCGAGGCACCTGCAGTAAATATTTCATCCAATTCGAGACCTTTCGGATGAGTGATCACAAATTCGGCTCCGCCCCAACCATTGACCCATTGCGCAAAACTATTGGCAACACATTGAGGCAATGCTTTTACATGGGGTGCCCAGGAAAGTACAATCTTGGGTTTTTCTGGTTTACTCCACATTTCATGAATAGTGATTAGATCCGTTAGGCTTTGAAGCGGATGGAGTGTTGCGCTTTCTAAACTGATAACAGGAATGCCTGCATAGCGTATGAACTGCTTGAGGATATGTTCGCTGTAATCGGCTTCTCTGTCTTTTAAACCTGGAAAGGTTCGGACTGCCAATACATCAAAATAATTTCCCAAAACAGGTGCAGCATCTTTCACGTGCTCAACCGTAGTTCCGTTCATGATGACCTTCTCTTCAAATTCTAAAGCCCACCCTTCGTTTCCTACATTGAAAACAATGGTTTCCATTCCCAATTGTTGGGCTGCCACTTGAGTGCTGAGTCGGGTTCGCATGCTGGGATTCATGAATAGACATCCCAATCGTTTGCGGTTTCCTATATTTTCATCTTGCCATGGATTAGCCTTATACTTCAACGCAGAAGCAATGAGATTTGAAATATTGGGAACGTCGTGGGCAGAAGTAAATTGGTTCATTCGGCTTTGTATTGTGCTATGGCTGTTTTCAGGGTATGAATAAACTGGTTTGCATCGGGTTCACTCAAATTCAATGCCGGCAACAAACGGATTACGTTGGGTTTGGCCTCTCCCGTAAAGATATGATGATCAAAAAGCAGATTCTTCTTTAAATTTTTTAACTCCTCAGGAACATCAAAGCCAATCATCAGTCCCATGCCTCTCACTGCCGTAATAGATTGAATTGATTTCAATGCATTCATCAACTCTGTGCCTATTTTATGTGCATGTTGGATCAGGTTGTCTTTTTCAATGATCTCCAATACGGCTAAAGCTGCTGCGCAAGCCAAATGGTTTCCGCCGAATGTAGTGCCTAGCATAAAATGCTTGGCTTGAATTTTGGGAGAAACAATAATTCCTCCAACGGGAAACCCATTTCCCATCCCTTTAGCCATGGTATAGATATCAGCTTCAACACCGGCATGATCGTGACTAAAAAACAAACCCGATCTTCCATATCCACATTGAACACTGTCGGCTATATAAATAGACCCGTATTGTTCACAGCAAGTTCTTATTTGCGTAAGGAATTCTGCCGATGCAACATGAATTCCACCTACTCCTTGTATACCCTCAACAATCACGGCGGCAATTTCATTTCCATGCAACTTGAAATAGTCATTCAGTGCGGTAGAGTCGTTGAATGGAAGAAATACAACGTTGTCGGTTTGATTGACTGGGGCTACAATCGATGGGTTATCGGTTGCAGCTACTGCAAGCGATGTTCTTCCGTGAAATGCTTTTTTAAATGCAATTATTTTTTTGCGTTGCGTATGAAATGAAGCTAGTTTCAGTGCATTCTCGTTGGCTTCGGCCCCTGAATTGCATAAAAAAAGCGCGTAGTCTTTTTTACCGGACACCGATCCTAATTTTTCTGCCAGTTCTTCCTGTATGGGTATTTTAATGGAATTGGAATAAAATGCTATTTTTCCCAATTGGTCTTCAATTCGTTTTACCCAATGTGGGTGTATATGGCCAATGCTGATAACCGCATGCCCACCATAAAGATCCAGGTATTCGGTTCCTTGATCATCCCATACGCGCGACCCTTTAGCTTGGGTGATATTGATGTTGTTGATGGGATATACGTCGAAGAGTTTCATTTGAATTTGTATGAACTTTTGTTGGTGGATTGGAATGATCGCATTTCCATACTAGTGTTTTCTTTTCCAATGATTGATGCCTTCACCGTATTTTTTTAAAATGCGGATGGTTTGAGGTTTAATCCGGTTTGCTGATCAAAGCCAAACATGATATTCATGTTTTGTACTGCTTGTCCACTTGCTCCTTTTAATAAATTATCAATAGCAGCATGTACAACCAACTTGCTACCTATTTTTTCTAATTGAATCAAACAGCGGTTGGTATTCACTACCGCCTTCAACGAAATAGGAGCTTCGCTGACTGACACAAAAGGGTGGTCTTCGTAAAACGACTTAAAAAGTTCTACTAAACTTTGTAAATGAAGATCACTGTTGAGTGTTGAAGAAGAAAAGATTCCTCTTGTAAAATCTCCACGCCATGGTACAAAATTGATTTCGGCTTTATTGTTGTTGTGACTGCTGTTAAGCGATTGATGGATTTCATCAAGGTGTTGGTGTGTCAATGTTTTGTATGCCTGGATGTTATTGGCTCTCCAGCTAAAGTGACTGGTTGAGGATAACGATTGCCCTGCTCCTGTAGAACCTGTAATGGCAGTGGTATAGACCTCTCCCAACATGCCTTCTTTTGCTAACGGGAGAAGTCCCAATTGGATGGCTGTAGCAAAGCACCCGGGGTTTGCTATGGCGTGGGCTTCGCGAATTTGATCCATATTGAGTTCTGGAAGTCCGTAGATGAAATTCCTGTCTTGAAAATTAGCATGTTCAGTTAGTCGGAAATCATTTGCCAGGTCTATAACACGGGTCTTATTGTTGATGGGATACTCTGTTAAGAATTGTGTTGATTCACCATGGCCCAAGCAGAGAAAGAGAACATCCAATTCATCAAACAATGCATTTGTGAATTTCAATTCCGTAGTTCCGATTAAATCTTGATGCACTTCGTAAATCGGTTTGCCGGAATGACTTTTGCTGTGGATGCATTTGATTTGACAGAGCGGATGGTGAAGCAGCACTCGAATCAATTCTCCTCCAGTATATCCTGCGCCTCCCACAATTCCTATGGAAATTCCTTTGCTCATGATGAATTATTTTCGTTGTTTGTGTTTTGTACAGCATTCCAAATGATGGTTTGGTTGCCAAATATTCTGCTGAATCCTCTAACATCATCGCCTGTAAATCCCGTATTCATTTCCCCGTACTTTCCATATTTGCTATTCATGAGGTCGAATGGCGATTCAATTCCGATGATTTGAAAACGATAGGGAAGTAGCTGCACATAAACGTTTCCTGATACCTGTTGCTGCGAGTGTTCTAGAAAGGCTTCAATGTCTCTCATCACTGGATCCAGTATTTGTCCCTCGTGCAACCAATTTCCATAAAATTGTGATAAACTGTCCTTCCATTGCAATTGCCATTTGGTAAGAACGTGTTTCTCTAGTGCATGATGTGCTTTGAGTATGACCATGGGTGCAGCGGCTTCAAATCCAACGCGACCTTTTATGCCAATGATGGTATCGCCAACATGAATGTCTCTTCCAATTCCATATGGGCCTGCCAGGGTTTGCAGATGTTGTATGGCTTCACTAGGATGTGAAAAAACGAGACTGTTCACTTTTATTAGCTCTCCTTTTTCAAATGTCAATTCCAATTCTTCCGGTTCGTTTTTGCTTACTTGTGTTGGCCATGCTGATTCCGGCAACATTCCTTTAGAGCTCAGTGTTTCCTTTCCTCCCACGCTAGTTCCCCAAAGACCTTTGTTGATAGAGTACATAGCTTTTTCTGCATTCATCTCTACCCCTTTTTCTTTCAGGTATTTTATTTCTTCTTCTCTGCTCAATTTCAAATCGCGGATGGGTGTTATGATTTCTACTTCAGGAATCATGATGTGAAATACCATATCAAAACGCACTTGATCATTTCCTGCTCCTGTACTTCCATGTGCAACTGCATCTGCGCCTAGTTTTTGAACATGCTCGGCAATATGAATGGCTTGACTCAAACGCTCTGCGCTAACACTCAGGGGATAGGTGTTGTTTTTTAACACATTGCCATAAATCAGAAAGCGAATGATTTTATCGTAATACGATTTCACTGCATTTACTGTGGTATGCGAAGCAACACCCAAAAGGTGAGCATGGTCTTCAATTTTTTTTAATTCATCTTCACTAAAACCACCGGTATTCACGATGATGCTGTGTACTTCATATCCTTTTTCTTCGGTTAGGTATTTCACGCAAAACGTTGTATCCAGTCCCCCGCTGAATCCAAGTACAATTTTTTTCCCCATAACGATCAATTAAATTGTGAAGAATGCAGCTAGAAGAGTTATTAGATTACCATTATTCTTCTCTTCTTTCTTCAAGAAGGGCTTTAATAGCTTCCATTCTTTGATGCGAAACAGTCTCTCAAATCCTTTTGAATTTTCTTCAAAATATTTTTGAGTTTCAGCTGGTTCATAATGGTCTTTGGGATCGTAGAGCATGGCGGTGCACATGCAATTTTTCCTTTCTTTGCTCATGAGCGTTTCGTAGTTCACACAACTTTTACAACCAGCCCAAAAATCTTCGTCTTGTGTGAGTTCGGAATAGGTGACCGGTTCGTATCCTAATTCTGAATTGATTTTCATAACGGCTAGTCCCGTTGTTAATCCAAATATTTTAGCATCAGGATATTTTTCTCTACTGAGTTGGAAAATGCGCTGTTTGATTTTTCGGGCCAATCCGCTTTTTCTAAGGGAGGATTTCACAATTAAGCCTGAATTGGCTACATATGCTCCATGGCTCCAGGTTTCTATGTAGCAGAATCCGGCCCATTCGTTGTTTTCGGTAAGGGCAATGATGGCTTTTCCTTCTGCTATTTTTTTTCGTACGTAATCCGGACTTCTTTTGGCTATGCCCGTTCCCCTTGTTTTCGCGGATTCTTCAATTTCCAGACAGATCACTTCTGCGTAAGTGAAATCCTCTTCGGTAGCTATTTTTATTTTAAAATGTTGATTTTGTATTTCCATTTGGTCTTGAATTGAAATGTATGATGACTACGACCATTGCCTGAGACAATGACGCAAAAAAGCATGTATCTGCAGGTTAAGTGATGTAATTATCAACGTCGCACCAGAAATGGAACCGGTCGGCTTAAAAAAACTGTGCCATGGGGGACAGTAAAAACCCAACGCGTGGAAACAGGGGTAACTGCTTCTGCTATTGATGAGGAGGTCAGGTTTTTTTTCATTTTTCTGTAACTGTCTGTTGTTAAAAA
>JAULVY010000200.1:0-3535 GCA_032110825.1 Chitinophagaceae bacterium
TGTCCCCTCTTATAAAAATTGTAAGTCGACTTTATGCAGGTTGTTTCTTCTTACCCATAAAATAAAGTAATGCAAAAGCCACAATCAATATTCCGGGAAATATCAGCATGTTTGAAAGCGTTGCTTGTCCCGCTGCCAAATCGGCCGCATCGCCAACCAACCCCGAAGTTTCTGCTGCGGTTTTGTTGTCTTTGATCCAACCGCCAATAATGGGCTGGAACATAGAAGAAGAAAACATACCTATTCCTCCCATTATCGATAATCCCAATGCCCCTGTTTGAGGTAGATGCTGACCTATATATCCCAACATGTTGGGCCAGAAATAACAAATACCCAAAGCATAAAATACAGCCGCAACATAAAGCATAGATCCGCTCATGGTGCTCAACATGTAAATACCAATCACGCCAAAGATGGCAGAACCTAACAAAACACCGGCTGTATTTAACTTCTCAACAAGCGGACCAGCAAAATACCGTCCCACTGCCATCAACCCCGTTACCAATGCAAGAATCAACATGGGACTCGCTCCGGCTTTTGCCAAAATGGGGCCTACCCATTGTTGTGGACCGAACTCGGATATTGCAGTCAGCGCCATACATGCTGCCATAAAAAGATACAAAGGATTCAACATGGCTTTGAAGCTCGCTATTGGAGAACTGGCTTCTGCTCTTGGCTTCGGAAAAGCTTGTCCCCAAAACAGTATAGCATAGATAATAGTAGGTATCATGATCACCCAAATCTGAGCCTGCCACTGAAAATTAGAATCGGTCATGAACTTGGAAATCAAGGATCCCAAAACAATACCACCTGGGAACCACATGTGAAACTTATTGAGCTTGCTGTGAAACTCATTTCCAGAGTAAGAATCTGCAATCATCGGGTTACAAGCCGCTTCTGTACACCCATTTCCAACACCAATGAGTAGCGTAGAAATCAACAATACATCATAACTGTTTGCATAAATCGTTGTAATGATTCCAATGGCGTGCGCTACCAAGGCCAGCTGCATAATCAACTTGGGACCAATTTTGGCATAGAAAATTCCTCCGAGAATCATGGATATCGGAAATCCAAGAAACCACATGGAGTTGATGGTTCCCAATTGAACAGGATCCAAACTTAGCTCGGTCCCCAATTGGGTTAAAATGCCTGCACGAATACTGAATGAGAAGGCTGTAGTTATCAGGGCAAAACAACTGGCGTAAAACAGTCGGTTTGCATTCGCCGTTTGACTCATGTGAAATGGTTTTGGTTAAAGGGTTATTATCGTATTAAAACTATCGATTATTGATTTTGCTACCAAAATTTAAATAATAGGACTAAATTCAAATATGGCAAATCAATCTCGAAGAAATGCACTACAAACCTTGGTCATGGGTTCTGTAGCATCATCAATCGGTATAAATGCTGTTCAAGCTATTGAAAAAACGGAGCTGAAGGGAAACATCAATCATGCGGCATGCAGATGGTGCTATTCCACTATTCCCATGGAAACCTTTTGTGCAGCAGCAAAAGAAATCGGACTCAAAGGAATTGATCTGGTTGGACCCAATGACTGGGACATGTTGAAAAAATATGGACTCTACTCCTCGATGT
Organism: Chitinophagaceae bacterium; assembly: GCA_032110825.1. Taxonomy (GTDB): domain Bacteria; phylum Bacteroidota; class Bacteroidia; order Chitinophagales; family Chitinophagaceae; genus Pollutibacter. The sequence goes on from JAULVY010000200.1 coordinate 1,600, forward strand.
GCAACGGCGCTGAAATCAACCTGGTTGATGGATTCAACGATACTCAGTTTCACGAAAAGCTGATAAAAAACTATACCGAAATGATCCCGCTGGTAGCAAAAGCCGGCTATAAAAACCTGATTTGCTTTTCCGGAAACCGCAGAGGAAAAGACGATGAAACAGGATTGAAGAATTGCACAGAAGGCTTGAAGAAAATAGTTGGACTTGCAGAACAACACGGTGTAACTCTGGTTATGGAACTATTGAATTCTAAAGTCGATCACAAAGATTATCAATGCGACCTCAGCAAATGGGGCGTAGAATTATGCAAACGTGTGGGCTCAGAAAATTTTAAACTACTCTACGACATCTACCACATGCAAATCGACGAAGGTGATGTGATCAGAACCATCAAGCAAAACCACATGTATTTTGCCCATTACCATACCGGTGGTGTTCCGGGCAGAAATGAAATAAACGAGAGCCAGGAATTGAATTATCCCGCTATCATGAAAGCCATACTCGATACAGGTTTCAAGGGATTCGTTGCACAGGAATTCATTCCTACCTGGCCGGATAAAATCGCTGCACTTCGCCAGGCGGTTGGGATTTGTGATATTTAATAATCAGGCTTAAATCCAATTCGTTCTCTTGGTTTCTCTGGTGCTTGAATCAGTAATTGAATTACTTTAAATAATTCCTGAATGTCTACTTCAGTAGATTCAATTCTTTGATCGATTAATTCAAGCTTCATTAAAATATCCTTGTTGGTTAATATCGTTTGTTTCATCATTGAAAAAGCTCTTAGTATTTCTATATTCATTAGAATTGCTGTTTTACTTGATAAAACACTGGATAACATCCCAACTCCTAATTCTGTATAACAAAAAGGTGAATACCGTAACCCCATTTTTTCAGGTGAATTGGAGGTCACAAATTGTGACCTCCAATTTTTAAATTCTTCTATGAATAAAAAATCTAGAATTCATTTGACAGATTTCGTTTTTCCGTATTGTTCTGCTTAAATTCGTAATAACTAAATTCACTTGTCATGCCGGAGTCTAATGTTTTCGACGCCATTGTAGTAGGATCGGGTATCAGCGGAGGCTGGGCCGCCAAAGAACTTACTGAAAAAGGTCTTAAAGTCATCATGCTCGAAAGAGGTCGGAATGTTGAACACATCAAAGATTATGTGAATGCAACCAAAGACCCTTGGGAATTTCCGCACCGCGGCGGAAGAACACAGGAAATGATCAAAGCATATCCTGTTTTAAAAAGAGATTATCCGCTTAGCGAAACCAATCTCGACTTCTGGGCAAAAGACAGTGAATGCCCCTATACAGAAATCAAGCGATTCGACTGGTTCCGTGGTTATCAAGTGGGGGGTAGATCCTTGATGTGGGGAAGACAAAGCTACCGTTGGAGTGATATCGATTTTGAAGCGAATGCCAAAGAAGGTATTGGTACGGACTGGCCTATTCGATATAAAGACATTGCAGCATGGTATGATTATGTTGAAACATTCGCAGGTATCAGCGGATCTCGAGAAGGATTAGATGTATTGCCAGATGGTAAGTTTCTCCCGCCCATGGAAATGACCTGCGTAGAAAAAGATGTTGCTGCGCGAATCAAGAAGCATTACAAAGGAGAACGCCACATGATCATCGGAAGAGCGGCAAACATTACACAGCCTCTTCCCGGAAGAACTCAATGCCAATTTAGAAACAAGTGTTCTCTTGGATGTCCATTTGGCGGATATTTCAGCACGCAATCCTCTACATTACCTGCTGCTATGAAAACAGGTAATCTTACACTCCGACCTTTTTCAATCGTAACAAAAATTTTATACGATAAGGATACACAAAAAGCTGTAGGTGTTGAGGTATTGGATACTGAAACAAACAAGACTTATGAATACAAATCCAAAATCGTTTTCTTAAATGCATCCACATTAAAC
>JAULVY010000201.1:0-1691 GCA_032110825.1 Chitinophagaceae bacterium
AATCGATAAACGTGGAACACAGTATACAGTTGATGGAACCGTTATTCGATTTACCGAAGAAGAAATACTCAAAGAATTAGATGAGTTCCCGGAGAGGTTTAGTCCCAATGTAATCCTACGTGGACTATACCAAGAAACCATTTTACCGAATATCGTATTTGTTGGTGGCAGTTCTGAAGTTGCCTATTGGATGCAGCTCAAGGATTTGTTTCATCATTACAAAGTTCCTTATCCAGTGTTGGTGCTCAGAAATAGCTTTACAATCACGGATGAAAATCAAGAGCATAAAATGCGTGAATTGGGGATTTCTGATTTGGATCTATTCAAAGAGGAAACCGAATTGGCAAACGATATGGTGAAGCGGTGGGCAGGAGATGATTTTACTTTAAGTAAAGAAGAAAAAGATAGCAAAGAGCTTTTTGCTCAACTCAAAAAACGTGCGGGGGATGTCGATAAAACACTAATCCAACACGTTCATGCTTTGGAAGTTTTTCATTTAAAGAAATTAGAATCGCTTGAGAAAAAAATGCTCAAAGCTGAGCGCAAAAAACAAACGGTTCAATTGCAGCGAATTTGGAAGATTAAGTCTGAATTATTTCCCAATCATTCGTTGCAAGAAAGAACAGAAAATTTCATGCCTTACTATGCGCAATACGGTCCCGCTTTTATAAAGTCCGTTTTACAACATTCTCTAGCCCTGGAAATGAAATTCGGGGTAATCCATTTTCAATAACTTCCTGTATCAGAAGACGAGACTTGTTGTCCCTCCTGTTCTGCTAAAATGGATACAGTAGCAGTTGCTCCGATGCGCGTTGCGCCAGCTTCAATGGCTGCTAACATATCTTTCAGTGTTCGGATCCCTCCCGCTGCTTTGATTTGAACCGATGGTGCAGAATGCTCCCTCATCAGTCGGAGATCATGCAAGGTTGCTCCTTTGGTCTGAAACATTCCGTTGTCCTGCTTCACATAGCCATATCCCGTTGATGTTTTTACAAAGGCAACATGAAGTGCAGAGCAAATCTGACAGAGCTTGATTTTATGTTCGTCTTTGAGATAATCATTTTCAAAAATCACTTTCAAAATGACATTGTGTTCCAAGCAAGCATTTTGAATTTGCTCAATCTCGGATTCAACATAATCCCAATCGCTACCCAAAACCTTACCTACATTAACAACCATATCTATTTCAGTTGCTCCGTTTCTGCAGGCTTCAATGGTTTCAATTACTTTGAGGTCGGTTGTATTGCTTCCATGTGGAAATCCAATCACGGTGCATACGCCCACACCAGAACCTTTTAAAAGCTTTGCTGCATTTTTTACATAATACGGTTTGATGCAAACCGTTGCCGTTTTGTATTGAAGGGCAATAGCAATTCCTGCTTCTAAGTCTGCATCCGTCATGGTAGGGTGCAACAGTGAGTGGTCTATATATTTAGCTAAATTCATTCTTCTCTTAATGCGCGTCCCGTTAAAGAAATAAATACGTCTTCCAAGTTTGCACCCTTGGATTCTTTTTGCTTTTCAAATCCATTCTCTAACAATTGATCAACCAATCTGTCTGGATGATCCAATGCAATAATTTTACCTGCATCCATGATAGCTACGCGCTCGCATAAATATTCTGCTTCATCCATGTAATGTGTAGTGATAATCACGGTGGTTCCTTTTGCACGGATATTTTTAATCAGGTC
>JAULVY010000202.1:0-4883 GCA_032110825.1 Chitinophagaceae bacterium
GATTCTCTTTGTCTTGGGTATGATTTATAACAATGGATTGCAACTGCGCCCCATCAGCGATTTTCGATTCATGAGTGTTCTCGGAAGAATTGGAATTGCATACATGCTTTCCTCCATCATCTTCCTCAATGCAAAAGAAAAAATGCAAATCGTTTGGTTTGCAGGACTGCTGGTAGGCTATTGGGGTATTTTAAAATTTACGGCTGCGCCAGGCTTCCCCATAGGAGATCTAACCGAACAAGGCAATTTTGCTTCCTATTTCGATAGATCTGTTCTTCCAGGAAAATTATCTAGAGGTATCCACGATACCGTTGGTTTATTCAATAACATTCCAGCTACAAGCTCAGGATTAGCTGGAATCATTATCGGCAACTACCTAAGAAAAACAACTGCTTCGCCAGAACAAAAAACAAAATTCATGCTGATGCTGGGAGTTGGCTCAATTTTACTTGCACAAATCTGGAACATGGATTTTCCCATCAATAAAAACTTGTGGTCGAGTTCTTTTGTTTTACAAACTGTTGGCTGCAGCCTGCTCCTCATGTCTGTTTTCTATTGGGTAATTGACGTAAAGGGATTCCAGCGATGGGCATTCTTTTTCAAAGTGATTGGAATGAATAGTATTCTAATCTACATGTCGGGTAAATTCATCAGTTGGTCCTATGCCAACAAAGGATTTTTTCAATGGCTAGGCGATTGGATTGGTGATCCGTACAATGCTGTTGCATTGGCACTTACAGCTATGCTCGTTAAATGGGCATTTTTATATCTGCTTTATAAAAAAAATATTTTCATTAAGATCTAAACGTTACTATGGATACTCGTGTTTTTGATGACCCCTTATCACTCGGTATTGCATCCGGAAAAGAAGCTGCTCAACTCATCAAAGAATCTATCTCTGAAAATGGGCACGCCTATCTTGTTTTAGCAACAGGCACAAGTCAGTTTGAAACATTAGCAGAACTGCTTCGCGACAAAGAAATTGATTGGAGTGAAGTAACCATGTTTCATTTAGATGAGTACATCGGTCTCCCCATAACCCATAAGGCTAGCTTTAGAAAATACTTAAAAGAAAGATTTATTGATAAGCTACCTAGTTTGCGAGCATACCATTTGATAAATGGTGAAAATGATCCCGAAGACGAATGCAAACGACTAAGCGAATTGATCAATCAACATACCATCAATGTACTGCTTTGTGGCATTGGCGAAAACGGACACTTGGCTTTCAATGATCCCCCTGCCGACTTCACTACCACCGATCCCTATATTATTGTAGATCTTGATGAAGCTTGCCGCAAACAGCAATTCGGGGAAGGTTGGTTCCCCAGCTTAAATGATGTTCCTACAAAAGCAATTAGCATGTCGATCCAACAGATGATGAGCGCAGAACACATCATCTGTTCGGCACCCGACGAACGAAAGGCAAAAGCTATCCATGATTGCTTTACAGGAGAAATCTCCAATACCCATCCGGCTAGTATGTTACGCAATCATCCTCATTGCACCCTTTACCTCGACCAACATTCTGCTCGATTATTAAATAAATGATATGAACGCTACCGTAGAAGTCAAATCACTTTCCAAAAAAGATACAGCCATTTCTATACTGATCATTGGAATGCTTTTTTTCATCTTCGGATTCGTTTCTTGGGTAAATGCAATTCTCATCCCATATTTTAAAATTGCATGCGAACTCAGTCACTTTAAAGCCTACTTAGTAACATTTGCCTTTTATATATCGTACCTCGTTATGTCCGTTCCAGCTTCCTATCTCCTGAAAAAAACAGGATTTAAAAAAGGCATGATGGTTGGTTTCATGGCGATGTCGGTAGGCGCTTTCATTTTTGTACCTGCAGCATACAGCAGAACCTATGAAATTTTCTTAATCGGACTTTTCACCATTGGCGCTGGTCTTTCCATCTTGCAAACAGCCGCCAATCCCTACATCACGGTATTGGGACCAAAAGAAAGTGCTGCACAACGCATCAGCATCATGGGCATATGCAATAAAGGTGCAGGTATTCTCGCGCCTTTGATTTTTGCTGCCGTAATTTTAAAAGCTACCGACACTGATCTCTTTGCAAGCTTATCAACCATGAATGAATTGGAAAAAGATGCTGCACTAGACCAACTGATCCGGAGAGTTATCGTTCCATATGTATGTGTAGGTAGCGTTCTGTTTTTATTGGGGTTGATGGTTCGTTTTTCACCTCTACCTGAAATCGATACCGAGAATGAAACAAAAGAAATTGCAGAAGCCAACAAGGACAAAAAAACAATTTTTGATTTCCCGCATTTGATGTTAGGCGCTATTGCCATCTTCCTGCATGTAGGAACACAAGTAATTTCTATCGATACCGTTATTGGCTACGCCAACTCCATGAATATTTCCCTACTGGAGGCAAAAGTTTTTCCTTCATATACCTTAACGGCAACCATATGCGGATACATCATCGGTATCATTGCTATTCCTAAATTCATCAAACAAGTAAATGCATTACGAATCTGTACCAGCTTGGGTTTGGTATTTTCCATCATGATTCTGTATGCAAAAGGTCAAACTACATTCTTTGGTCATCAGGCGGATATCTCCATCTGGTTTGTTGTTTTATTGGGATTGGCCAACTCATTGGTCTGGGCAGGCATTTGGCCCTTGGCTCTCGATGGATTAGGAAGGTTCACCAAATTGGGTGCTTCCGTAATGATCATGGGACTTTGCGGCAATGCCATCATGCCTATGCTATATGGATATTTTGCAGACTCGATAGATGTGCGTCAAGCTTATGCTGTTCTGATTCCCTGTTATATATACTTGGTATTTTATGCAGCATACGGACATAAAATAAGAAGCTGGAAATTTTCATGAATAGAATTAAAATATACAACGGTAAACTGATTTTAGAAAATGCTATTCAGCATGGATCTGTTCTTATTGAAGATGGAAAAATTTTAGGAATTGAAACATCCTCTGTTGATTTTCCGGATGCCATGGAAATTGATGCGAAAGGAAAATATATTTCTCCGGGATTTATTGATATTCATGTACACGGTGGCAACAACCATGATTTCATGGATGCTAGTGAAGAAGCTTTTTTAGAAATCGCTGCTTTTCATGCTCAGCATGGAACTACTAGCATGATGCCGACTTCACTTACCGCTGACAAAAAAGGCATATTAAACACGTTGGATGTTTATGAATCTGCACATAATAAAAACACATCCGGCAGTCGCTTTATGGGATTGCATTTGGAAGGCCCCTATTTTTCAATCAACCAACGCGGAGCTCAAGACCCAAAATACATCAGAGACCCAGATCCTGCCGAGTACATGGAAATTCTTCATCATTCCAATTCCATAAAAAGATGGAGTATAGCTCCTGAAAAAAAAGGAGCATTGGCGTTGGGTAAAATACTTCAAAACAAAGGCATCATTGCATCGATGGCTCATACAGATGCGCTATTCGAAGAAGCAGAGGAGGCCATGAAACATGGATATTCCCTCCTCACTCATTTTTACTCCGCTATGTCGAGTGTAACGCGAAAAAATGCCATGCGGTATGCAGGTGTTGTTGAAGCAGGCTATTTATTCGATGAACTTTTTGTAGAAATTATAGCAGATGGTGTTCACTTGCCCGCTCCCTTATTGAAGCTGATTGTTAAAATAAAAGGAAGAGAAAAAACCATCCTCATAACCGATGCCATGCGGGGAGCAGGAATGCCCGATGGCACAAGCATATTGGGAAATAAAGATTCGGGAATCCCGGTTTTGTTGGAAGACGGTGTTGCTAAATTGACAGACAGAACAGCATTTGCAGGGAGTACAGCCACCACCAATCGGTTAATCAAGAATATGGTCAACCTGGCTGGCGTATCATTACACGATGCCGTATACATGGCAACCCAAACTCCGGCAAAGCTGTTGGGATTAACCCATCAGACAGGAGCTCTTAAAAAAGGTTTGGATGCAGATATCGTTTTGTTTGATTCAACTTATACAATTTCACATACCTTGATCAACGGAAAACTTATCAAAAAGACATGATACTCAACAGAAGAAAATTCATTAAAAACATTTCAACAGCTGTATTGCTTTTGAATGGCAAAACACTATTTGCATCTGAAACAGAAGAATGGCTCAAGAAAAAACCACTGCTGCGCATCGCGATTGCCTCTGATATACATTACGGTCAGCCTAAAACCGATTTTGAAGGCATGACCGATGCTGTACTCAATCAATTTAGATCGATGCATTCCCAAAGTAAATTCAATTTCGGTGTAATCAACGGCGATATTGTACACGACGATATCAGTTATTTTGGAGCTATTCGAAAAAAATTAGATCAACTTCCCTTCCCCTACTATGTAACCCAAGGCAATCATGATCTGGCAACTCCACAGGAATGGGAATCAGCATGGAATCAACCCGTTAATTTTGAAATCATCAATGGAAATACAGTTTCACTTTTTGCTACTACTTCAGACAAAAAAGGAACCTACCTGCCACCCGATCTTCAATGGCTAGAATCAAAATTTGAAGAGCATAAAAACGCAAAGTATATTTTACTATTCATCCATATCCCACCAATCAAATGGACGCGTCACGCGATAGAGTCAGTCCCTTTTGTTGAATTGGTAAAAAAACAAAAAAACCTGCGCGCAGTATTTCATGGTCACGAACACGATCAAGACGGAATCAAATGGCAAGATGGAATTCCCTACCTATTCGATAGTCACGTTGGCGGCAACTGGGGTACTCCCTATCGCGGATTTCGAATAGTGGAATTACACAAGGATGGTTCTATTGCTACCTGGATCATGAACCCCACTGAAAAAATAAATAGTTCTGATATCCCTTCACCAATTTAAAAATCACTGTACATG
>JAULVY010000203.1:0-7188 GCA_032110825.1 Chitinophagaceae bacterium
AAGCCTGTTCAGTTGGTGATCAATGCACAGGATGTAATCCACGACGTAGGATTGGTTCATTTCCGTTTGAAGATGGATGCTGTTCCCGGCATTCCAACAACGCTTTGGTTTACTCCCAAATACACGACAACCCAGATGAAAGAAATTACAGGCAACAAAGATTTTGTTTATGAAATTTCTTGCGACCAAATATGTGGAAGCGGACACTATTCGATGCGCGGTGTTATTGTAGTTGAAACACAAGAGGAGTTTGATGCGTGGATGGCTACGAAGAAGTCACAGTATGCAACAGTAAAAGAAGCAGCTGCACCAGCAGCGGTTGACAGCACTGCAGTTGCAGCAGTAATGAAATAAAACCCTTGGCCCAACAAAATAAAGCTAAACGAAAAAAGAATTAAAAATGAGTAGCGAAACAATCAAAACAGGACACGCAGCAGCGGAAGTACATTCGCACGATTCTCATGGGGAGCACGGTCATGACCATCATCATGAAGAGTCGTTTCTGACCAAGTACGTTTTTAGCACAGACCACAAGATGATTGGTAAACAATTCTTGATTACCGGTATCATCTGGGCAATCATTGGTGGTTTGTTTTCTGTATTGTTCCGTTTGCAACTCGGGTATCCAGACATGACCTTTCCTTTCTTGGAAGATCTTTTTGGAAAATGGGCTGCAGGTGGAAGAATCAGCAACGAGTTTTATTATGCATTGGTAACCATGCACGGAACGATCTTAGTGTTCTTTGTATTGACAGCTGGATTGAGCGGAACCTTTGCCAACATTTTGATTCCCCTTCAAATCGGAGCTCGTGATATGGCTTCCGGTTTCTTGAACATGCTGAGCTATTGGTTTTTCTTTTTAGCCAGTGTGGTGATGTTTGCTTCTTTGTTTATTCAAACAGGTCCTGCTTCCGGTGGGTGGACAATCTATCCTCCGTTGAGTGCATTGGGACAAGCCAGTGAAGGGTCTAAATTGGGTATGGATTTCTGGTTGATCTCCATGGCTCTGTTTATTGTATCTTCTCTTTTAGGTGGTTTGAATTACATCTCAACTATTTTAAACCTTCGCACCAAGGGAATGAGCATGACGAGAATGCCATTGACCATGTGGGCGATTTTCTTTACCGCTGTATTGGGTGTATTGTCTTTCCCGGTTTTGCTTTCCGGTGCAGTATTGTTGTTGTTCGATCGAAATTTGGGAACAAGCTTTTATCTTTCTGAAATCGTTGTAAAAGGCGAGATTCTTCCAAATGAAGGTGGTTCTGCAATTTTATTCCAGCACTTGTTCTGGTTCTTAGGACACCCTGAAGTTTATATCATTCTTCTTCCAGCGATGGGAATGGTTTCTGAAATTCTTTCTGTGAATTCACGCAAACCTATTTTCGGCTATCTCGCGATGGTGGGTTCTTTATTCGCCATTTGTATTCTTGCATTCTTGGTATGGGCGCACCATATGTTTGTAACCGGATTGAATCCTTTCTTGGGTGCATTCTTTGTGTTGCTTACCCTGTTGATTGCAGTTCCTTCAGCGATTAAGGTGTTCAACTGGATTACAACGATTTGGAGAGGGAATATCCGATTCACTCCTGGTATGTTGTTTGCCATTGGTTTTGTGAGTTTGTTTATTTCAGGGGGACTTACCGGTATTTTCTTGGGTAATTCAACGTTGGATATTCATTTGCATGATACGTATTTTGTAGTTGCACACTTCCACATTGTAATGGGTGTTGCCTCTTTCTTTGGCATGTTCGCCGGAGTATACCATTGGTTCCCCAAAATGTATGGAAGGTATTTGAACAATACCATGGCATACATCCACTTCTGGGTGACTTTGGTTGGAGCGTATTTGATTTTCTGGCCCATGCACTACCAAGGACTTGCGGGTTTACCTCGTCGCTATACCGACTGGAGCAACTGGCAGTCTTTCAAAGAATTTGGAGGCATGAATAGTTTTATCAGTACGGTGGCCATGGTAGTGTTTGCAGTGCAATTGTTGTTTGTATTCAATTTCTTCTATTCCATATTCAAGGGGCGTAAAGTGAAAACTCAAAATCCTTGGGGTGCCAATACATTGGAGTGGACTACTCCAATCAATCCGGGTCACGGTAACTGGCCTGGCGACATCCCTGAAGTTCACAGGTGGGCGTATGACTATGGAAAAGACGGAAGAGAATTCATTCCTCAAACAGAGCCTGTTGGGGCGAATGAATCCAAGCATTAATCAACATCTCCTCTAAGGGAGGAGATGTGAAAATAAAACGATGCACATGAATGATACGAAGGGGAAGGAGGCATCAACGGGTATATCCAAGCTGAAAGATTATCAGCAACTGATGAAATTTACATTGAGTTTCACGGTTGTTTTTTCTTCGGTTGTTTCTTACCTGCTCGTTCCCGGAGTTGCATTCGACATCGAATCAGTTCTTTTACTTTTTGTTGGTGGGTTGCTTGTTACAGGGGCTGCTAATGCAATCAATCAGATTGCAGAAAAAGAAACCGATGCTATGATGAAACGGACAGCCAATAGGCCCGTTGCTTCTGGCAGAATGAGTACGGATGAAGCCGCAACATTTTCGGTTTTGGCCGCTGTTGGTGGGATCTTCATTTTGGGACTCTGGTTTAATTGGGTTGCAGCAGGCATTGCAGGATTCAGTCTTTTTTTATACGGGTTCATTTATACACCGTTAAAGAAAGTTCATTCTATAGCAGTGCTGGTTGGAGCGATACCCGGGGCTCTTCCCTGTTTGATTGGTTGGGCTGCAGGTGATCCAGGATTGAGTGCAGGTGGATGGATTCTATTTGGTATCCAGTTCCTTTGGCAGTTTCCACATTTCTGGGCAATAGCTTGGTTGGTTCATGAAGACTACCAGCGTGCTGGATTTCGGTTATTGCCTTCTACAGGTGGACCAACCAAATTTGCTGCAGTACAATCCATATTGTATTGTGTGTTGCTGATACCAATGGGGATTCTTCCATTTGTATTTGGTATGAGCGGAATGATTAGTGCAGTTGTAATAACCCTTGCAAACCTTGCCTTGCTTTGGACTTCTGTGTTGTTGTTTTGCGAGATGGATTTGAAAGCGGCAAGGAGGGTGATGTTTGGTTCTTATATTTATTTGCCTGTTGTTTTGTTGGCCTTGTTGGCAAACAAATTATGATCAGGTAAAAACAAACGATGAACGTGATGAGCGAACAAAGAAGAAAAATTCATCCCCATAAGTTTACCTTATGGGTAGCAATAGCCAGTATTTTGATGATGTTTGCGGGATTAACATCTGCATACATTGTTAAACGAGGTCAGGCCAGTTGGCTGATGTTGGAGATACCAGTTATATTTTGGTATTCAACAATAGCCATTTTAGCCAGTAGCGCAACCGTGGTGTTGTCTCTTCGATCATTGAAACAACGAAACATGGTAGGCTACCGTCGTTGGTTACTGATCACGGCTTTGTTGGGAGTTCTTTTTTTGGTGTTGCAGATCATGGGATTTATGCAATTTGAAACCAAGGATATTCGATTGATCGGAGCCGGTTCCAATGCATCTTATTCCTTTCTGCTGGCCATTTCAGGGTTACACGGACTTCACGTAGTGGGAGGTGTAATCGCATTGGTTGTAATTGCTGTTCGGGCGTTGAGTTCAACAGTAAGAAATTACAGTCCATTGCCTCTTGAGATTGCTGCAACCTATTGGCATTTTGTAGATATCCTTTGGATCTACTTATTTATATTTTTCAACTGGATGAAATAAACCAGTTGAGTTGAACCTTTAAACATTAAAAGCATGGCAACAGTCCAAGCACATGGTGAAGTAAAATGGTGGAGTGGTGGCAAGAGCCCCTTCAATGTGGAGTATGGCAAATTGATGATGTGGTATTTTTTAATGAGTGATGCCTTTACATTTGGAGCATTCCTTATTTCATACGGTACCATTCGTTTTAGTCAGAATTATTGGCCTGATCCCAACGAAGTATTTAATGCATTCCCTTTTGCTGGTCATGCAAATCTTCCACTTGCATTTGTGAGCTTGATGACGTTCATTCTCATTGTGAGTTCGGTTACGATGGTGTTGGCCGTACATGCTGGTCACAGTAACGATAAGAAAGGAGTGGTTAAGTGGATGATTTGGACGATCATTGGTGGTATTGCATTTTTGGCTTGTCAGGCTTGGGAATGGACTCACCTTATTATGGGCGACCACTCCGTATTGATCAACGGTGAAATCAAGCAAATCGGTACAACAGTAACCATGAATCCTTGGGGGCCTCATACTAGTTCGGCTTCAGGTGAACATGTAAATCTTCCTGGCCCCGTTGCTTTTGGAGGATATTTCTTTGGTATCACGGGCTTCCATGGCTTCCACGTATTCTCTGGAGTTATCATCAACATTGTGATGTTGGTTATGGCCATCAATGGCACATTTGAAAGAAAAGGACATTACCTGATGATTGAAAAAGCTGGATTGTATTGGCACTTCGTGGACTTGGTATGGGTATTTGTATTCCTTTGTTTTTATCTAATCTAACAACCTACAAAATCAATCATATGGAACATAGTGTTCAAGAAGTAAGTTTTCATCACGAGCCAGAGGGGAGTACGTTTGTAAAGAAAGTTATTAAAACTACAGTCATCCTTTCTGTAATTACCGTTATTGAATTGGGATTGGGATTGTTGATGTATGCGGTAGACATGGGGTCAACACTGGTTCTTTTTATTAAAGGGGTGATTGTGATCCTTTCTCTTGCTAAAGCTTTTTATATTGTTGGAATATTCATGCACTTGGGTGATGAGATCAAAAATCTGATCATGACCATCGTGGTTCCCTTGATGTTATTCATTTGGTTTATTGCGGCGTTTTTGTGGGACGGAAGTTCCTGGAGAAATCTTCGCAATACATTCAACGGAACACCTGCAGCAGTAGAAGCTCCGGCTGCTGAGAAAGGTACCGGCGAAAAACATTAATTATATACTGAAATCCTTGAAAAGCATCGTCTGGATCAAACCTGAAGATGCTTTTTTTGTTTATAATTTGAGATGAGTAAAAAAACCTTGATTGCCCTTTTAGTTGTTGTGGTACTTCCAGTTGCCAGCTACTTGTACGTGAACAAACTGAGCAAAGGAGCAATAAATATGCCCAAGCGGTATTTTTATGATAGCACTGTTGTGAAAACCGAAAAGGGAAAACAAGTCGAAGATACTTTGTGGCATTCGATACGCCCATTTCGATTGACCAATCAATTGGGGAATGAAGTAGGATTAGACGATTGGGGAGATCGGATCATCATTGTTGATTTCTTTTTTACTTCATGCCCTTCAATTTGCCCTACGCTCACACGCAACATGAAGAAACTTCAAGACGCTTTCAAAAAAACAGATTCGCTTGTTCGATTCGTTTCGTTTACTGTAGATCCTGCTCGTGATTCGGTTCTTCGTTTAAAAGCGTATGGCGATAAGTACGGAATTGATCACGATACCTGGTGGATGTTGACCGGTCCCAAAGACAGCATCTACTCCATTGCGTTGCAGGAGTTCAAAGCAAATATTGCAGAGAATGGAAATTTAGACACCGGTTTTATTCATACCGATAAGTTTTTTCTATTGGATCGTAAACGCGTGGTGAGGGGTTGGTATAACGGACTTGATAGCACCAAGTTAGACGAGTTGATTCGGGATGTAGTCTTGTTGAATATGGAGAGAGATAAAACCAAGAAAAGAAATCTTTTTAGAAAATAGAACAAAAACTAATACCATGTTGACAGCCAGTATTCAAAAAAACGACAAGAGAGCAAATCTTTTGATCATTTTATTTTCCACTATCGTTTTTGTAGCTGTAGTATTTCTATCAAAAATCAAATTGGAAGTCGAACTTCCTTTTGATGTACATGTATTTGCTCAAGTAAATGCCATCATCAACTCAGCTGTTTCGGTATTGTTGGTGGTTGCATTGATAGCAGTGAAAAACGGTCAGTACAAATTGCATAAAGGTTTGATGATGACAGCTATGGTATTGTCATTGCTCTTCTTGGTTTCGTACATCTGCCATCACCTTCTTTCTGATTCTACTACCTATGGTGGTGAAGGAACCATGCGGTATGTCTATTATTTTATCTTGATCTCTCATATTCTTTTAGCGGCAATCATCCTGCCTTTCATTCTTTACACTTCCTACCGAGCCTTGGTAGCGGAGTGGCCTGCCCATCGGAAACTGGCTAAAATCACCTGGCCGATTTGGTTTTATGTTTCGGTTACAGGGGTTGTGGTTTATTATATGATTAGTCCGTTTTATGTCTAAGAATAAGGGAATAGGGAATAGGGAAAAGACAGGGGAGAGGAATTTTTTTGAAGATGTTTTTGATGTGGTGAGGTTGATACCGAAGGGGCGAGTGACCAATTATGGAAGCATTGCCAAGTATTTAGGAACGGGGATGTCTTCCAGAATGGTAGGGTGGGCTATGAATGCATCTCATGTTGCTATTCCTTCTGTTCCGGCGCAGCGAGTAGTTAATCGGAGTGGTATGTTAACCGGCAAGCATCATTTTGCTACACCTACACTCATGCAAGAATTATTGGAGAAAGAGGGAGTAGTAATTAAGAATGATAAAGTAGTTGACTTTGAAAAACGGTTTTGGGATCCTGCAACAGAATTGGCATTGTAAAAGGGAAGGTCTGAACCTCTAATTATCCCATTTTTTATTTAACTGAGCTTGTCTCTTTTTTAACTCTGATTTTTTGGGTTCAGCAACATTGATGTAATCATATGGGCAATTGAGGCATCCATTTCCACAGCAGGTTCTATTTTCCATATGGTATTTTGCGGTGAGCACCATATATCCCTGCTCATTGTAGTAAAAATGCTCTCCTTCAATTAGTTTTTTCTTCATGTTCTGTTTGCTTCACTTCTGATTTTGTTTCCAGCGACTTAATCAATTCCGCCAATACAACATCTTTGCTCTCATCAATGTTCGCGTTAAGCGCGAATTTAAGATAATAGATCCTGTTGCTTTTTGCAATGTTTAACCCTTCGTAGTGCGTTTTTATAGACAATTCTGGTTTTTGTTTAAGATTGTTTCGAATATCATCCAAATCTTCAAACAGTTTTAATCCGTAGAGCTGAATCACGGTTTTTGTGAATTGGTAGAGCACAGGAGAGTCTGTTTTCAGATGAATGAATCCATTTGGCTTTAGGAATTG
>JAULVY010000204.1:0-28885 GCA_032110825.1 Chitinophagaceae bacterium
GGCCATAGCTATCCAACGCATGATGAACTGCTGAAATCAGGTGTATAAATAAGTCGCCCGCTACGCCTGTTCCATAATCCTTGTAATTTCTCCAGCGGAAAAATCGAGTAGCATCAAACGCACGCTTAGGGGCATCTCCCAAAAATGTGTCCCAATCGACTGTTTCAGGATTGGCGTCTAGCGGAATGGCGTATTGCCATGCCCCTACAGAACTAAAACGGTCATTTACGGCTTCCACCAAATTAATCTCACCGATATCGCCTGCCTTTATTCTTCTTTTTGCTTCTGCTAATGTTACACTACTCACACCTTGAGATCCAACAATAAGTACCTTGCCCGTTTCCTTCTGTGTTTTTATAACGGCATGGCCTTCATCCAAATGTTGCACCATGGGCTTTTCGCAATAAACATGCTTTCCAGCTTTCATGGCTGCAATGGAGATGTGATCATGCCAATGGTCTGGAGTGGCGACAATGACTGCGTCGATATCTTTACGCTGTAAGAGCTCTCTAAAATCTCGTGTTGTGTACAAATCCTTTCCCCACAGTTCTTTGGCACGTTCCAAGTGACCAGTATAGAGATCGCAAACCCCTGCAATTTCAACTCCTGGAACTTTTAAAGCTGCAATCATATCTCCAAATCCCATAATGCCCATACCAATACCAGCAATGCGAATTTTGTCGTTCGACATGTGCTTGACCTCAGGTCTTAGGTAATGAATTTTTTCTTCGTCCAAAGCCATTGCTGATAAACCTGTGCCGCCAAATAAGGCAGCTGAGGTTCCAATTTGCTTTAAAAATTTCCGTCTGTTTTCAGATGACATATCAATCGTTTTAATGTGATGTCTAAAGATAAAACTTTGATCAGACGAGTACAAAAAAAATGCGCCAAAAGGCGCATTTCTAAAGAATCTTTTAAAATTAACTTCCAGACAAACTAGAGGCTAAATACTCTTTGTTCAATCTTGCGATGTTCAATACAGAAATTTCCTTTGGACATTCAGCTTCACAGGCATATGTATTGGTGCAACTTCCAAACCCTTCCTTATCCATTTGAGCAATCATTCCTACCACACGCTGCTTTCTCTCAGGATCTCCTTGAGGAAGCAAAGCCAAGTGAGAAACCTTTGCAGAAACAAAAAGCATGGCAGAGGCATTTTTACAAGCGGCAACACAAGCACCACAGCCAATACAGGCAGCAGCAGCAAAAGAATCATCCGCTTTTTCCTTTTCGATCGGGATTGCGTTCCCATCAACTGCATTTCCCGTATTTACAGAAATATAGCCCCCAGACTGAATAATTCTATCGAATGCGGAGCGATCTACCATCAAATCTTTTACAACAGGGAATGAATTGGCTCTGAATGGCTCAATGGTTATTACATCCCCATTTTTAAAAGCACGCATGTGAAGTTGGCAGGTAGTGGTTCCTTTCCAAGGACCATGCGGTCTTCCATTGATCACCATGGAACACATGCCACAAATACCTTCACGGCAATCGTGGTCAAAAGCAATGGAATCCTTTCCCTCCTTAATCAGACGTTCGTTTAATACATCTATCATTTCAAGAAATGACATTTCTGAAGAGATATCACGTACAGGATATGTTTCAAAATGACCCTGATCCTGCTTATTTTTCTGACGCCATACGTTAAGCGTAAGATTCATGGTATAGTGTTGCATAGAATAGGTTTCTTTTATTTATAACTACGTTGACTAGGTTTAACCACTTCGTATTTAAGTTCTTCTTTGTGAAGTTTCCATTGATTTTCTTGATGTTCCCAAGCGGAAACATACATGTATTGGTCATCATCACGAAGAGCTTCACCATCCGGTGTTTGATACTCTTCACGGAAATGCCCTCCACAACTCTCGTTTCGCTCTAGCGCATCCAAACACATCAATTCGCCCAGCTCAATGAAGTCGGCAACGCGACCCGCCTTATCCAACTCCTGGTTCATGGAATTGATTTCACCCGGAATTCTTACATCACTCCAAAACTCAGCTTTCAACGCTTGTACATCTTGTATAGCTTGCTTCAAACCACTTTCACTTCGGGCCATTCCGCATTGATCCCAAATGATTTTACCCAATCGTTTATGGAAACTTTCTACGGTTTGTTTTCCTTGTATCGACATCAACGTTTGAATACGATCGGCAGCGTGCTTCTCCGATTCAACAAATGCGGGATGATCTGTAGAAATTGGCTGTGTTCTGATTTCATCAGCCAAGTAATTTCCCAATGTATATGGAATAACAAAGTATCCGTCTGCTAATCCTTGCATTAACGCAGAAGCACCCAAACGATTGGCACCATGGTCGCTAAAATTAGCTTCTCCCAATGCATACAATCCATCAACGGTGGTTTTCAATTCATAATCAACCCAGAGGCCCCCCATCGTATAATGGACTGCAGGATAAATACGCATCGGAACTTCGTATGGATTTTCTCCTGTAATCTTTTCATACATGGCAAACAAGTTGCCATATTTCTCTTTCACCACTTCTTTGCCTAAACTGGTAATTGTATCTGCTGAAACATTACCCAGATTGCGTTTGCTTACTTCGGCCTTTCCGTATCGTTGAATGGCAGCAGCGTAATCAAGGTATACCGCCTGTTTAGACGATCCAACACCATATCCAGCATCACATCTTTCTTTAGCAGCTCGAGATGCAACATCTCGAGGAACCAGATTACCAAAGGCCGGATATCTTCTTTCTAAATAATAGTCGCGCTCGTTTTCAGGAATTTCATTGGGAGCCCTGTTATCCCCTTGTTGAGCTGGAACCCAAATGCGACCATCGTTTCTCAAGGATTCAGACATCAGAGTCAATTTTGACTGATGATCACCAGAAACTGGAATGCAGGTAGGATGAATTTGGGTAAAACAAGGATTAGCAAAATAGGCTCCTTTTTTATGTGCCTTCCAAGCAGCAGTTACATTAGAACCCATGGCGTTGGTAGAAAGATAAAAAACGTTTCCATATCCACCGGTGCATAATAGAACAGCATGACCAAAATGTCGCTCTAATTCACCCGTAACTAAATTTCGTGCAATAATACCCCTAGCCTTACCGTCAATAATAACCAGTTCAACCATTTCATGACGAGCATGCATTTCAACTGTTCCCAAGGCAACCTGACGTTCCAAAGCTTGATAGGCTCCTATTAGAAGCTGCTGTCCAGTTTGACCTGCAGCATAGAAAGTTCGTTGCACTTGTGTTCCACCAAAAGAGCGGTTGCTAAGTAATCCACCATATTCACGGGCAAATGGAACACCTTGTGCAACGCATTGATCAATGATATTGGTACTCACTTCCGCCAACCGGTGAACATTGGCCTCACGAGCTCGGTAGTCTCCACCTTTGATCGTATCATAAAATAAACGGTAAACGGAGTCGCCGTCGTTTTGGTAATTTTTTGCAGCATTGATTCCACCTTGAGCAGCAATGGAATGCGCTCTTCGAGGAGAATCTTGAAAACAAAATGCCTTAACCTTATACCCCATTTCACCCAAACTGGCAGCTGCTGAAGAGCCAGCAAGTCCAGTTCCAATAACAATGATTTCTAGCTTCCTTTTGTTAGCAGGATTTACCAGCTTCACAGAACCTTTGTATTGGGTCCACTTTTCATTTAAAGATCCTGAAGGTATTTTGGAATCAAGCATAGCTGATTTATTTTATTGAATTAAAACAATAAGGTGATGTTTCCAACCGGAATTTCCCATCCGAAATGCATAAAAATGGGCATGAGAGCAAAAATCAATGGAATTAGAATGGAAAAAACAATCCCTATTTTTTGAATCATAGGAAAGTAATTTTTTGAAGTCCAACCCAATGTTTGAGCTGCACTCTGAACTCCATGTAACAGATGCCATGACAAGGAGAAACAACCCAAAACATACAAAACAACTACCCAAGGTTGAGCAAACACATCTTTCATTTGCCCATATAAATTGTGAAAGGTCTCTCCATTGTAAGTTACTTCTTTCAATCCACCAAAGCGGGAAGGAACCCAAAAATGAACCAAGTGAACGATCAAAAACAAAAGAATTAAAGTTCCAAGTAAAGCCATGGATCTAGAATACCACTTAGATGTAACATTACCCGCAGTTACCGCATACCGTGATTTACGAGATGCTCGGTTTTGAATCTCCAATTTATACCCTTGGATGATATGCAAAATAAAACCGGCAAATAAACCAATTTCGGTTATGCGAACCAGCAGATTGGTTCCCATAAAATGAGCAGCGCGATTGAAATTCTCCTCTGCCCATTTGGGATTGTCAACATTTGAAAATAGAACATTGGCATTTACGTAACAATGCACAATTAGAAAGACGACAAGAAAAACTCCTGTCAGTGCCATCACTAATTTTTTTCCTATCGAAGAAGCAAACAATTGAGCCCAATTCATAATGGATATTTTCTCAAAAATTAAAAACTGATGCAAATTTACATCACAAACTGTTACAACTGAGAGAATTAGTTAATTGTTCAACTTTTTAAGGATCATATTATCCACCTTGGTAAACAAATTTCCTGGGGTATAGGGCCTCCAATCTGGAAATTCAAGAATATGCAGGTACCGGTCTATACCTGCCCTGCGAAAATCGTATAGAGATTGCTCCGGTAAACCTAGCGCAGCTACCCATCCTCCACTATCAGATACATCATCATACCACTCTTCATAATAGCAGTCGTCGCTACTATGAAAATTCAAGACATTTTCACCTATCAATATAAATTTTTGAATACCATGAATATGGAGTCGATCAATCACCTCTCGTTTGAGCGTCATGATATCGTTCTCAATGGCATCATTCCACTCCCCTATGAATTCTAAAATTGCAAAGGATAAATCATAGTCAACAAAAAGCAACTTAACATATAGCGTAGATGACCCAAAATCATCCCACTGGGGATGAATAAAATAATTGTAAACGGTTTGCGTGAATTGAAACTCAGAATATTCACGACCATAGAAAGGAGATCGGGGATCTTCTTCTGCCATATACATATGGCGCCAGTTGTAGAAGGGCTCTAATTCATGCATAGCTTAGCAAAAATCAGCTTTCCAAAGCTTTTTTAACACTACCAGCTTGAATAAGCAGTTGCTTGGCTTCATCGTAACTCATTTGTTTTTTATGTTCCATGAGCATACGCACTCCTCGATCAATCAACTTATCATTGGTCAGTTGCATGTTTACCATTTTATTGTCTTCAACCCTACCCAACTGGATCATCACAGCCGTTGAAATCATATTCAATACCAGTTTCTGGGCTGTACCACTTTTCATGCGTGTACTTCCAGTTACAAACTCTGGCCCTACAACAACTTCAATAGGATAATCTGCATGTTTGGAAACTGCTGCATTGGGATTACACGAAATGGATCCGGTTACTATTCCATGCTCTCTGCATGTTTTAAGTCCACCTACAACATAAGGCGTAGTTCCACTCGCAGCAATACCTAAAACAAAATCTTTATCGGAAATGGAATATGTCTGTAAATCCAACCAAGCTTGTTGAAGATCATCCTCTGCAAATTCAACTGCCTTGAACATCGCTTCTTTACCTCCAGCAATAATACCAATAACTAAATTCTCTGGAACTCCGAAAGTTGGAGGACATTCTGACGCATCCACTAACCCCAGCCTTCCGCTTGTTCCCGCACCAATATAAAAAAGCCTTCCTCCAGCCAACATTTTATCAGAAACGGCTTCAACCAATGTTGATATCGAATGAATACAAGAAGATACTGCCAACGGTACTTTTTGATCTTCATTATTTATGTTTGTCAATATCTCTTGCACAGACATGCTTTCAAGGTGCCTGTATAAAGAATCCTTTTCGGTTATCCTGTTCGTCATTCTGAATTCAATTAATGTGATATTCAACCAATCCCTTCATGGGGGTTTTTAAAATTTTCCCCAGTGTAAAACCATAACTCATGCAAAGTTCCGCTATTTTATCTTTAAAATAAAAGGCTACACTGCCTACAAAATGAATGGGTACGGAATTCGTTTGCGCGTAAGATTTCAAATGTGTATCAAAAAAATCTCTAAGTCCATCCTCAATAATATTTTCAATCATATAATGGCCGCGATTGGCCGACAAAAAACGGGCAAATTGAGCAAGATATCGATTGGCGTAGGGCTCCTTGTATACATGCAAAAGAATTTCGTCTCTCGAAGTCTTAAACTGAGATTCAAATTCTTTCCTCAATGAATCGTCAAAGGCTTCATACAAATAGTGTTGCACTACTTTTTTACCTAAATAAAAACCACTTCCTTCATCCCCTAATACATACCCCAATCCAGGAGAATTTCTCACGATCCGTTTCCCATTGAAATAGCATGAGTTTGAACCTGTGCCTAAAATACATGCTATTCCTCTTTTTTTCCCACACAATGCAATGGATGCACCCATGAGATCATGCGTAACTTCTATAACAGCCTTGGGATAAATTTTACCAAGTGCCTTGCGAACAATTGCAGCGTTTTTTTTAGTCTTGCAACCGGTGCCATAGTAAAAAATATAATCTACAGAGAGTTTTAAAACGTTTTTTGAGAATTCTTTTCTCACAACATTTTCAATTACTTCACCCGACATGTGATACGGACTAATACCTGTCGTTTTAAAAGATGGCATTCCTTTACCGTCTTTTATCAGTTTCCATTCGGTTTTGGTAGCACCACCATCGGCAAGCAAAAAGGTTCTCCCCATAAAATCAAACTGAATTTGTTTTTCTAAAAATATAGATCAATGAACTGCATGTGTCTTTTTTATAAAGCGCTTGCAAATTGGAGATTACACCATTGAAAATTGCGCGTAAATATCCAAAGGTATTGCCTTTATATTTTTCACTCAACAATGAAACATAAAAAGAATCAAACCACATGGGTCTTTGGGATATTAGTTTGAACCCATGATTGGATAGCAAGCGCGTAATGGTACCGGGACTGAAATGGTACAAATGCCTGGGCACATCGTATGCGGCCCAAAATTTCCGGTAAACGTTAGCATCGTATGAAGTGTGATTAGGGACTGCAATAATCAAAATGCCATTGTCAATTAGTATTCGATTAAACTGGTGAATTGTTTCATTCAAATCATGTACATGCTCCAATACATGCCATAATGTTAGAACTTCAAAAGACGTAGAATCAAATTGAACAAGATGATCAGGTGAATGAATGAGTTGATCCGTTTGAATACTCGCTTTTTGCATAGCACCTGAATCATTCTCAATCCCAGAGATCTGCCAACCTGCTCTTTTCATCTCAACAAGAAAACTTCCCGTTCCACAACCATAGTCAAGTAAACGACCCTGAGAGTCTGAAAAAAAGGATTGAATCAATTGCCTTTTACCCGTAATAGCCCTTTTGCGAACCCATTGATAACAGCGATCAAAAAACGTATCACTACTATCGGTGTGTGAAATGTAGTCACTGGATTGATAATACCTGTGAATAGATGAGGCTTGAGGCGGATCCAACGTAAAAACAAATCCGCATGAAGAGCATTTTACAATCTGAAAATATTCGTGTGAAACTGTGTAATCTCTAACATTCAAAAAGGATTCGTGGTCAGAGGAGTGACAAAGAGGGCAGACCATGACTACTGTGTTGAATAGGTTGCTGGAGGCAGAGTGGGATGCAATGAATTATACCGACCTTCTGAAAGATTAAAATTTCCAAATGAAAATCGAATAAATACGATCAGGAGAGCAAGTATCGCTAATACAAGCGCAGGGATGGCCCATTTCGAACTTCCAACACCTCTTTTCCGCTCTTCAAAATAAGTCTCCATTTCTTCGGAAGATCGTTCAGACTCCCCTACCAAAACTGCATGCGATGCAGACTCCCTTAAAACATGTTGATACGAAATGGATGGATAGTACTCAATTGTTTGCAGCTTGGGCTGAAAAACGAGTCGGTCACTTTCGTCTTTAAGAAATAAACCAACACCAATCCATTCAAGCTTTCGATCGCTATTTATTTTTTGTATCGTTTCCGATTTAAGCGATTCCAAGAGATCCATGATTTCACTTTTGGAAATGCTACAATACCGCTCTAAAAAATGCAATTGATCAGAGGGGGGTGGTAACGCAATTGAGTTAAAAATAAATTGAAACTCAAAAGCATCTACCCGTTTTTCTGAAAAAATATTTAATGCAGGTTTTCTTTTGAGCTGAAGCGTGCCGATTCCAGGAATATTTACGGAGCCCTTGCAAGCAAGGTATTTATAAAGAAGAGAAGGAATATTATACTCCAAAGGGCTCATTTAACGTGAATTAACAAAAGCATATCGAATTCCCCCTATAAAATTGAAGCCAAAAACTGGATATTGGTTCCACCTTTGATAGGGGTTGTTGGCAATATTATTTAAATCAATCCATAGCGCCCATTTTTTATTCAACTTATAATCCACAGACACGGATATGTCAGCAACATCCTTTAAACGCAAATCGGGTTTACCCGGACTTTGAGCCATTGCGCCTTTCCATAAATTCATACGAAGGTCAGTGGTAATTCCCTTGAAAGGTTTCCAGGTTAGTTTTGCGTTTAATTCAACCGGGATAAATCCATACGGCTCAGCGTAAATCTCCTGAGATTGAAAAGAGTAAATGGTGAAGCCTGAATAGAAAGAAAGCGACTCATCCAAAACATAGTTCAAATTGCCGCGAATCAACAGCGCTGACAATTTTGCTTCGGTAATGGGCAAAAATTGATTTCCAGCAATACCCGCATTTAGAAATAAAGGTAAATTTCTAAATCCAGCAATACCCGTACGAAAACCCAATTGAAGACCGGTGTTGTTCTTCCATTCAATTCCTGCCATGTATTCTCGCAAGGAAAATGCATTCAACGTATCCGGCCTGTTTATGAATGGGTTTAATTGATACACTCGTCTTAAAGAATTTACTTCATATCGATTCGTGATTTCTGCTCTAAATTGGACATTAGAGTCATCAAAATCATAGGAGAAATCCAGTTGGGGTGCAAACCCAAATTTTTTCCGCTGAAATACAAGAATGGCCCCTCCTGTTACGCGCAATTTTTCAGCAACATACCTTACCCCCAATGGCATTTGCAATAGATGCATTGAGTTAATTTTTGTTTCGTCTTCACCCAATCTTACAAAATCATGCTGAAGAGATCCGAATGCCGTTACTCCATTCTTCACCCTATATTCAAAAGGTAATTTTGTTTGAATAGTAAGTTCAGAAACCAGTCGAGATGCACTCAATAAATCCATTTTAATAGATGGGTCTAAAGCAAGCTGCCCGTTTTCACCAGAACGCTGATGGTACTCTGCACCCAATTTAATGGTATTGAAATTTTGTTTTATGGACTCAGCATCTAGATTATATAGAGCATGATCATACCCATACAGCTTGTAGGCATCTGAAGAAAATCCTGAAAATATTTCAAAAGATTGATTTTCAGATATGTCATGTTTTAACCGTGCTAAAACAGAGGAATTGGATATTTTTTGATCTTCTAGCTTACCAAGAGCAGAAAAATGATCAGCTTGAAGTGTGAAAGTATTTTTATTCCGGGATTGAGCAAAACCAATGGACCCAAATGGAGATTTTAAATTTCCAAAACCCAGTTTTGCATAGAACTGATCATTATCCTCCTTATTGATATCAGGGGAAAATGAAAGTGGTTTTACTATAAATGAGGCCAAGGGGGATCGAAAAATCCCAGGTTGATGTGTATATCCAAAGGAAAATGTGGATGTATCTTTTTTGGGCAATGTTGCATCAAACTCTAGCTTGCCAGACTTGATGATGCTGGGCTTAAAGCTTGATGTTATACTAATTTCTTCTTTTGCGTTTTTCTTTACTTGAGCTGAAGCTAAACCAGATACGAGCTGAAAGGCAATAAGAAGAATCGATAAAAATATAAATTTAGCCTGACCCATTTTATAATTTTTTATTTTCCCTCTCTTCATTTTCTACTGATTTTAATTTCTGAGCTGCAATCTCTCTCAAAGAAACTATTGAACAATTTTCAACAACACTTTGCAAAGTTGCTTTGGCATTGAAATAATCTTTTTGACTTAAAAATATATCCCCCAATAAAATGTACGACTGAGTTACCCAATACTCATACGAACCTGTTTCTTCGATACATTTCATTGCTGCCTTCTCGGATTGATCGAGCTGTTTGAGTTGATAATAATTACTCGCAATTTGAAAACGGGCTTCAGCTCCTAGAGACGCGTTATTTCGATTGGCCACACCAGTGAAATAGGCTGTTGATGAAAGATAGGATTTTGAAATCTGATCTGAATAAGCAAGAATAATTTCAGCAAATGACTTATCATCGGCATTGGAAATTGAATTGGAAAGCAATTCCAGAGCCATTTGCTTACCGCTTTCCCAATCCTTTAAATTATAATGACAACGTATTGCACCACGTTGAGCTTCTGCAATCAATTCAGATTTTGTAGTTGCACTTGCTAGTTGCTTAAATAACTCCAATGCCTTTTCATACTCCTTTAACTCAAAGAAATAAATTCGTGCACCTTGCCTCAATGCCCTTTCTTGATATTTACTAACCCCTTTTGAAGCTAAAACGGCATAGGTAGCTGCTGCCTCAGTCCAGCTTTTTGAGGCAGAAAGCTGTTCTGCTTTTAGATACAATACCTCAGAAGAATATAACCCATTTGGAAACTGAGTCAAATAATCCTGAATGGCCTTAACCGCAGCTTCACGAGTTCCCTGCGCATTCGTTTTTTGCACAAACTGAAAGAAAAGAGAATCTTTTTCGATTGTTTCCAAAGAACGCCCTGATTTTTTTAGGAAATCTTCGTACTCGCTTATTTTACCCAACTCCACCAATAAGCCTTTTGATGTTTCTAAAGCTTCGGAAGCTTGGCTTGATGATGGGTATCTTGAAATCAAAACTTGATATTGATCAAGCGCCTCTTCTGTTCGATCGAGATTATAAAGGGCTATTCCCATCTTTAGCATAGATTCAGGAATCATTTCGTCCTGTTTATCTACCAAACTGTTAATTCGCTTTAGCTGAGGAATAGCCAACTCAAATTGCTCTTCCGCCATATAGGTGTTTGCCAATTCCATGCAAACGATAGGCGCATATTCGCTATTTGGAAATTTTTGTTCTATTGATTTTAACTGCTGTATTTTATCTCTGGGCGAATTTATGCCTGCAATAACAGCCAATTGAAATAGAGCATAATCTTCGCCATAGCCCGGATTATTTGCAACAGTTTGATAAAGGCCCTTGGCTTTTATAATATTTTTTTGCATGAAGTAACAATCGGCCGATCTCACAACGGCTTCTCGCTTAAAATCTTTCTCCAATGGCTTGTTACCCAGAATGACCTTATCAAAAAACGAAGCCGCTTTTGCATACTCTTCTCTCTCGTAATGTGAATATCCCAACGTATAATATGCATTTTCTTGATTAGCCTGATCAACGGGTTTTGGAGAAAGCTTGGTATAATCAGTTAAAAAAGAAATTGCTTCAAGGTGCTGCTCATTACGAAAAGCGATTTCCCCTCTCCAAAATAAAGAAGCAGCATAATAAGGTGATGACTTGAATCTCCCCAGTTTCACAAGTAAAACATCAGCAGCATCAAGCTCGTTGTCGTTAATCAACTCGATAGCTCTACCATAGAATATTCGGGGAGCAACTTTTTGCATAGAGCTTTCAGAGACAGCTGTTTTTTCCAATAAATTTAGTCCTTGCCGAAAATTATTGGATTTTGCATAATAGGATAATAAAAGTTCATTTGCTTCCTTAAAATAAATAGAATTGGGATAATCAGTGATGAATCGGGTAAGCCCCTGCAGCGCCTGATCATCGTAACCCAAATCAAGAGACAACTTGGAAAGCAGAAATCTAGCAAATTCCTTTTTTTCTCCTTGTAAATCAGACGAAACAACAAACTGAAATGCGCTTCGTGCATTTGACTTTTCTTTTTGTTTAAGATAACAATATCCCAACAAATACATGGCATGCACGGAAACGGAATCTGCTCCTGAAGAAAGTGGCTTTAACCACTGAATGGCTTGAGATGTTTTTTCAATAAAATGATAATTTGCGCCTACCTCAAATTGTTGATTGCGATTTAATTCCAACCCGGAAGCCAGAAGCTTATCGTATACTTGGAGGGACTTTTGATAGTCAAATTGATTAAAATAAATGGAAGCGATAAGCTGAAGCATATCCTTATAATGCACTCCGTTAGGATCTTCTAGGTATTTTTCTCCATAACGCAAAGCTTCAGAATTTTTGCCTTGTGCATATGCAATGAAAGCCAGATAGAACGGAACCACTGCTTTGTAACGTGGGTGATTTTCAATTTCTCTAAACCATTTAGCGGATTCATCGAATTTTTTATCCGTGAAATCAACAAAACCAAGATAATACTGAACATCAGCCTTATAAGGCGATTGATCAAGCTGCAAAAGACTCTTGAAGTAGGGCCTCGCATTGTCAAACTTTCGTTGAGAAAAATAGGAAACCCCTTTCTCAAATTGAACCCTCTCGTTCTCCAAATCTTTTAAATAAAGAGCGTCCGTTTTCTCCAAATAAACAAGGGCTTCATCAAAAAGAGATTTTTGAAAATAAAAATGTCCCAAATGAAATGAAAGCTGAGTGAAATGCTGAAGTCGGTCGGTGCTTTGTAAAAAACGGATGGATTCAGGCACAGCCAAACCATCTCCCACAATCAAACGTGAACTCAATCGCATTAAAGTCAACTGTTCAAATTCTTCCACTGTCCAATCGTAAGTGGATCTATCTAAAAATTCCTGGTTGGAAAGATAGAGTGCCGCATTGGCAAATTGTCCTTCCGAAAACATACTTTGTGCTTTTGAAAGTAAAGCATTTTTAGGTTGAAGCTGAACGGTATGTTGGGACATACTCGTGTTCACAAACAAGATCCATATCGAGAGAAAAAATAGAAGCCGAAGGATGGATTTTGGCATAAGGTGAGGTTTCTCCATTCAAAAATAATCTTAAAAACAGCAGATTCGAACATTATTGTATTTTTGTCTTGTAACATTTAACGAACATTTATAGCCTAAATCTGCAATGATGAAAAAATTACTTTCTATCCATTACAGTGCATTTGCATTCAATGCAGCACTGCTTCTTCTTCGAGTAGCCTCAGGAATACTCCTGATGTCTCATGGATATACCAAGCTGGTTGACTTTAGTCAGAAAAAAGATACGTTCATGGATTTTTTAGGAATGGGCTCAACAACATCACTTACGCTATGCATATTTGCAGAGTTTTTTTGTGCTTTGTTTGTTGTGATAGGCTTATTCACTCGCGCAGTAAGCATTCCAATTGTCATCAACATGAGTGTAGCCCTTTTTAGCGCGCATAACATGGATTTTTTTGGTGAAGGAGAAAAATCAGCTCTCTTTTTAATTGCATTTCTAACCATTCTGCTTTGTGGCCCTGGAAGAGCAAGTGTTGATGGAATTGTTAGTAAATAGAATATGAAATTTGCTACAATCATTACCATTGGCGACGAATTATTAATCGGTCAAACCATAGACACCAACAGTGCATGGATGGCATCCAAATTAAATACAATCGGTATATCCATTAAACGAAGAATAGCTGTGTCTGATCAATGGAAGGAGATTTGGAGTGCATTAGATGAAGAAAGCAAACAAGCAGATATAATTTTGATTACAGGGGGACTTGGACCCACATCCGATGACATTACCAAGACCCTACTGGCTAGATACTTTAACGGTGAATTGATTGTTAACCAAGAGGCCCTCGATAACGTAATTGATATTTTCACCCATAAATTAAAAAGACCCTTGCTGGAGCGAAATCTCAAGCAAGCGGAAGTACCTAGCACGTGCAAGGTGATTCCCAACAAAAGAGGAACAGCTCCGGGAATGTGGTTTGATCAAAATGAAAAAATATTTGTCAGCATGCCTGGTGTACCCCATGAAATGAAGGGCATGATGGAAGACTATGTAATTCCACACATTCAAAAACGATTCGAACTTACCCCCATTCTTCACCGAACATTATTAACGGCTGGAATTGGTGAATCTTTTTTAGCAGAATTACTCATTTCGTTTGAGGCCCATTTGCCATCTGAGATAAAAATAGCATACCTACCCAACTATGGTATGGTTAGGATCCGATTAACAAACGCCGATGGTCGTGCTCAAGAAAAATTAGATGCCTGTTTTGAAAACTTGAAAATCTTGGTGAAAGATTATCTCGTTGTTGATCGTGATATTAGCATGCAGGAATATGTAGCAGAGCAATTGCTTGCATCAAAAAAAACTTTGGCTATTGCAGAAAGTTGCACAGGTGGGTATATCTCACATTTAATTACCTCCATACCCGGAAGCAGCAGATTTTATTTGGGAGGCATCACTTCGTATGCAAATGATGTAAAGGAAAATATATTAAACGTACCTAAAAGTATCTTATTGGAAAAGGGAGCAGTGAGTGAAGAAGTTGCCCAAAAAATGGCCGAGGGTGCTCGATTAAAAACCGGTGCTGATTATGGAATATCCACAACCGGAATTATGGGTCCTGACGGCGGTAGTGTTGAAAAACCTGTAGGTATGGTATGCATGGGCTTCAGCTCTAAAGATAAAACCATCAGCGCTGTATTTCAATTTAGGTTTGATCGAAAAAGAAATATTGAATTAGCCGCAATTCATGCACTTGATTTTTTGAGGAAAAATATGGGATAAGTTACTGGCTTTGAATCCCTGATCTGGTTGCAAATGAATTAATTTTACCGTATATTCTGAACGGTATACATGGCCATAGTCAATATTATAATGCCCAACTTGGGAGAAAGTATCATGGAGGCTACGGTATTAAAGTGGCACAAGAAAGTTGGCGACTTTGTAAAGCTAGACGATACCCTTTTAGACATTGCCACAGATAAAGTAGATAGCGAAGTCCCCTCATCAACTGAAGGCATTTTAGAAGAAATTCTTTACAAAGAAAACAATGTTGTACCGATTGGAGCAGTCATTGCTAAAATTAAAACTGCAGATCCGGAGCCAGCATCTTCAACGGAAGTTTTTAACCCTCCTCCGACTGCCAAGCTGCCTCAACATTCAAATGGAACGCAAACGGAAACGATAAAAGAAGAAGCAATTGCAGAGGAAGTCCCTTTTTTACCTTCAGAACCAGTTACGAGTATATTAAGTCCAGGTAAAACAGTCCGATTTTATTCTCCTTTGGTGATGAATATTGCTACAAGTGAAGGAATACCGCTAAGTGAATTAGAAAAAATTATTGGTACAGGAAACGAGGGAAGAGTCACCAAACAAGATGTTTTAAATTACCTCTCCTCAAAAAAACAGGATCCTATTCAAGCTGCAGATTCTTTTGAATCGATTCCAAAACAAGCTAATCATCGAGAAACAGAATACAAAGAAACTGCATACACTACAAATTATTCGGCTGAGCAAATCAGTTCATCTTCGGAAATTATAGAAATGGATCGTATGAGAAGGTTAATCGCCGATCATATGATTAAGAGCAAAGAAACCTCAGCCCATGTTACCAGTTTTGCTGAAGCTGATGTTACTCAGATGATGAAATGGAGGGAAAAAAATAAATCCATTTTTGAAAAAAGAGAAGGTGAGAAAATAACGCTAACACCCCTATTTCTTGAAGCCATTGTAAAATCGCTAAAGAAGTTTCCATTGCTGAATTCAAGTGTGGAGGGGTACAACATACTGGTAAAAAAAGACATTCACTTGGGTATGGCAACTGCGTTGCCCAATGGAAACCTCATTGTGCCAGTCATCAAATATGCAGATCAATTTAGCTTAATTGGATTAACCAAGCAGGTTAATCGCTTAGCGCATGCAGCCAGAAATGGAAAGCTATTGCCTGCAGATACGCAAGGGGGAACATTCACGTTCACCAATATCGGCACATTTGGCAGTATTATGGGAACACCCATCATCAATCAACCCCAAGTTGCGATTCTAGCAACAGGCGCCATCCAAAAAAAACCCGTTGTAGTAGAATCGGAAAAAGGAGATACCATTGGAATAAGGCATATGATGTTTGTTTCTATGTCCTATGACCACAGAATCATTGACGGAGGAATGGGCTCAGCATTCTTAAGTGATTTTGTTAAGAACCTGGAAGCGTTTGACATTACCCGTGAAATTTGATCACGGATGATCTAGATCCGTTTCAAAGCCCCATGTTTTTCCCTTTTCAGTTGCCGGTACCCCTTTCGTTAACCAAACAGCTGGCTTCTCCCCTTTCAGCAGCCAATCAAAAAATTGTTGCTCTCTAATTTGGATATCCTTTCGATTTTTTCGTTCAACAAGGTTATGAGCTTCGCCATTGTAATTCAGCATCCATACCGGCTTATTCAACCTCCGCATGGCTGTAAAGAGCTCAATTCCCTGATACCAGGGAACAGCACCATCGTTATCATTTGACATAATAACCAATGGCGTTTTTACTGCTGGTAAATAGAACAATGGAGAGTTCTCGATGTACAATTGAGGTTTTTGCCAAAGAGTAGCTCCAATTCTACTTTGCGATTTCTCGTATTGAAATTGCCTGTTCATTCCACTTTCCCAACGAATTCCACCATAGGCACTGGTCATGTTAGCCACCGGAGCACCTGCCCAAGCAGCAGCAAAAAGAGGTGTGCGGGTAATGATGTGGGCTGCTTGATATCCACCCCAACTTTGTCCCTGTATTCCCATTTTGGTGCTATCCACCCAACCTTTTTTTACCAAAGCGCGTGCACCACTTACCACATAGTCGTATGCAGATTTCCCGGGATTTCCATCGGTATAGCGAATATCAGGAGCCAATACGATGTATCCGCGGCTGACAAAAAAAGGAATATTCAGTCTGCTTGGAGTTGGAGCAGGTGGTAAGTAACCGAACAATCCATCCGATAAGGTTTCATAGAAATATGCAATCAAGGGGTATTTCTTGGCTGGATCAAAATTTTCAGGCTTATAAACAATGCCCGTTGCCACACGTCCATTGTATGCTTTCCATGTAAACAATTCAGCTGTCATCCAATTGTAATCAGCCTGTTGCAAGTTGATCGAACTCAATTTTTTTTCGGCTGAAAAATCAGTTGAGTAATAGATGGATGGGGCAGTTGAAAATGTTTCTTTGGTATAAATAAATGATTGACTATTTTTTGATTTCAATACTGAGGCAATGGAATAACCTCCTTGCTGAAGTTGAATGGGCTTTTCAGAACAGCAAATCGTTAAACTTGAAATACCAGAATGTTTGCTTACCTCATCAAACGTTCTTAAAACTATCTTTTCACCATAGGATATATCTTTTTTCTCATTATCCAATACAATCATTCGAAAAGATGTATGAGTCTTTCTTCCTGTAAGAGTTATATTCTCTGGCTTACGAACAGAAAGAGGATCAACTTTCCACACATCAAAACGATCATACACATACACGAATGAGTCTTTTTCATGCCACCTCATGATTCCATAAGGCGTTGGTGGTGATGGCATATCGTATTCCTCATCATACAATACAGTTGGAATTCCCACACCCAATGACTTTATGCCTCCATTTTGATATACAGAATATCCTTTTTTACTCATGTCATACCAATACACATAGGTACCAGCAGGTGAAATTTGAGGCATTCCATTTAAATTGGACACAATTGCTTTTCTATTCCCTGATTTTGGATCAATTTCAAAAATATTTTTTTTCGTTGCCCCTTCCCATTGCATGGAAATACGATTTCCAACATCGGATATTCCAATATAAAAATCTCCATCTCCTTCTTGAGATAAAACCACTTGAGGCACCAAAGGATCGGCTAACTGCAAAAACGTTTTTGAATTTAAGTCCACACTTGCTAAATAGGAACGCCTGGATTCTTGCTCTACATTTTTTAACTGATACGGCTGCAGATAATCATCTTTATAATTCCAGATATCTAATTTTACCAAATCCATTTCAATCAGGGAAGTATCTTTAATAGAAGGTATTGGAGCTGTTCCAAAAAATACGCGAGAGCCTGATTTACTAAAATACGGCGTGAGGTATTGGCTGATGCTCCAATTCGCCTTCATCCCTACCGAGAACTTATCTGCCAATACGGATGCTTCTTTATCACCGTTTCTCCAATACCAAATTTTATAAAATTTTTGTAGCGATTTAACTGCACTATCGCGTTCGGCCAAAAATGAGATCTGATACCCTTGCTTATCAATAGCTAAATTTCGAATATCATTGGCACCGGTAAAAATAGAGTCTGTCCGCTTTTCAATACTTCTCCATACAAGGACCGAAGGCTTTTTGGCTTTGTCAACTTTGGATGCAGACGATTTCAAAACCAGCAGCTTCCCATTTTCACTCCACAAATATTCCTGTACCAAATTAAAAGTTATTGCGCTTCCATCCAGCAGGTTTTGTACCACAAGATCCGTTCCCTCCACTACCCCATTGGCATCATTCAGATCTCCATCAGCGTCTTCATCGTTATCATCCGCTACATCATCGTCATTTTCCCCTTTTGCAGATAGTTTTCTTTTTTGTTTTTTATCTGGCGTCTGTTCAATGATAACAGGAATTTGCTGCTTGATACTTGTATCCTTTTTAACCGCAGTATCCTTTTGCATTTTTTTAATCGAAGTGTCTGCTGCCAACTTTCCTAAATGATATGCAATCCAGCTAGAGGAATCCTTAGGAAACTTATAGGAAATAACATTGGAAATTTTATTCAAAGTCTTTTTAGTAAGATCATAAATCCCCAAGGAGTCTTTTGGAAATGCATCAGATTTGATTTTTTTGATTTTTGCATTTCTTACATCTTGGTATGGCGGCTTGATTTTAAAAATCAGAAATTTGGCATCTGGAGTAAAAGAAGCAGAGTATCCCCTGTTGAACTGAATTTGCGTAAGAGAATCTGGTGATGAAAGTACAAGATACCCATCTCCCTCCTGCGGATCTACAGTAAAATATATCCACTGACCATTCGAACTGATGCTTTTTTCTCCAAGGGATTGCCACTGATCGTAGACGGTATGATCCAAAGGTTTTTTCTGACCAAAAGAGATCGAAAAAGATGAAAGAAACAATCCAACTACAATAAAATATTTCAATCTGAGCATAGACTTAATTTTTATGAAATTAACAATTAAATGGGATTGATTTGACTTACAACTCAACTTCGGCTTTTCCTCCACATGCGCATGCTTTGGATTACAACAGTTAAAAAAATGATAGCAAGACCAACAAAAAAAGATGTACCAACTTCCTTGTGCTCTTGAAAAAGCAGAAAAGCTAATGCAATTCCATATACAGGCTCCAAATTGTAACTCAAATTGACGGTAAAAGGAGATAACTTTTTTAAAGCACGAACAGATAGATTGAAGGCCCAAACCGTACAAAACACACTCAAAACAAGCAACCATAAAAAATCACTCCACACGGGAAGATGAAATTCTATCTTAAAAAATGTATCATAAACGGGAAGCAAAGCATTTAGTAAAAGCCATCCTCCAAAGAGTTCATAAAAAGAGATTGTTTCCGGACTGTGTTTATCAACTACTTGCTTATTGAAAATAGGAAAAAGGGCTGCGAGAAATGCTGAAATTGTTCCCAGGATGATACCGGTTTGCATCGATTGATCAAAGTGGAAAATAAGATAAACACCTAAAATCGCCATTAATCCCAATAGAACTTCTGCAGCATCAATTTTAGTTTTCAAGATAAAAGGCGAAAGCAACGAAGAAAAAAAACCAATCATTGAAAAACAAACCAATCCAACCGATACATTAGCATACTTGATGCTGCCATAAAAGAAAACCCAATGCAAGGCTATCAAAGCACCTATTCCAATCAAAGAAATAATTTCCTTGCTTTTTAAGATGATAAGCTTTTTCGTATAAACCAAATAAAGAAGCAAAAAGAAAGAAGAGAGTAACATGCGATACCAAACCAAGAGCCCTTCGTTCATGGTGATGAGTCGACCAAAAACACCTGTGAATCCGGCAAGAAAAATGGCAACATGAAGTTGGAGGAAAGCCCTTTTCATGGATTAGAAACAATACGTAAGCATGATCAATTGATTTTTCGAATTCGCTTTACGTAGCTACCCCATAAATACTGAAGTTGCATAGAAACTACGCCCTTAACGCCTTCTTGAATAATTCCCTTCGTCATTTTGGATGCACCAAATTTTCTGTCTTTAAATACAATAGGCACCTCTTGTATGGTAAATCCAAGTTTCCAGGCTGCAAATTTCATCTCAATTTGAAAAGCATAACCAATAAACCTGATCTGACCCAAATTCATGGCACTTAAAACTTTTCGCGAATAGCAAACAAAGCCAGCAGTTGGGTCTTTAACTGGAATGCCCGTGAAAAAGCGACTGTAAAGAGCTCCGCCTTTTGAAATAAGTTTTCTACTGAAGGGCCAGTTTTCAATTTCACCTCCGTTTATATACCGAGATCCTACGGATACATCCGCCCCTCCAACAGAACATGCATGATACAAGCGTTCTAAATCATTCGGATCATGAGAGAAATCTGCATCCATTTCAAAAATGTATTCATACCCTTTTGACAAAGACCATTCAAACCCTCTGATGTATGCAGTTCCTAATCCCAATTTACCAGGCCGTTCGATCAGGAATAATGAATCGGGGAAACTGGACTGCATTTTTTTTACACGTTCAGCAGTACCATCGGATGAACGATCATCGATAACCAGAATATGGTACCCTTTCTGCAAATCGAAAATCGATTGAATCATCAATTCAATGTTTTCTTTTTCATTGTAGGTTGGTATGATGATGATCTTAGACAGGTGCTTAGAATTTGATTATACTTTTTTTAGAAAAACACGATTAAAAATTTCGGTCAGCTTGAGCTTGGTATGCATGGGGAATTCACTTTTCATCATCCAATCGTAATAAGACGGCTCTGATTTCAATACGTCTTCAACTGCTTTCCCTTTGTGTTTACCAAAATTGAAAACAATCCTCCCGTCTTCTACAACCATGCGTTTGGCAAGATCAACCAATTGTTCTTCCCCGATTGTTTTTAAGACAGATTCTACACTTGTGCCCAAATTTGGATAACGCAAGATTTGAGCTTCAAAAACCTCCCATGTTGCATGAACATCTACTTCTGCACTATGGGCATTTTCAAGATCTTTATTGCAATAAAATTTATATGCAGCAGATAAATTTCGAGGCTCCATGAGATGATAAACTTTTTGCACATCAATTAAACGAACACCGTTTATATCAATATCAATTCCTCCTCTTAAAAATTCTTCTACAAGCAAAGGCCAGTCGAATTTATTGGAGTTATAGCCCCCAATATCAGCCCCATTTAAAAACTGTTTTATTTCATTAGCAACTTGCTTAAACGTAGGAGCATCCCTAACCATGTCATCCGTTATTCCATGAATCAAAGAAGCTTCTGGTGGGATTGATTTTTCGGGATTTATGAGTTTTCGTTTGTTTTGTTTACTACCATCTGGTAATACTTTTAGAAGGGCAATCTCAACAATTCGATCTGTTGCTAGGTTTAAGCCGGTTGTCTCTAAATCCAAAAAAACGATAGGCTTGTTTAATACTAAACTCATGGAGTAGTGATATGAGCACAAGATAAGTGTAAAACAGAATGTATTGAAGTGATTTTCATATGAAATGAGCTGAAAATCAATTGTGAGCACGGAGTTAAAATCAATTTTTTTGGTAAAAAAACAGGTTTTGAAATACTAAAAAGCTTAAAAATCAGTTTTATATTTGCTAAAACCCTGTTCATGAATAAAATCAAATTCTTTGCTTTAATCCTTATCTCCGTGATTCTTATTAGTTCCTGCACAACCTATAGAGGATCAGCAGGTGGAGGTTGTTCCATGAACAGAAACATGGTTGGATACAAATAAACGAACACAATAGTATATAAAAAAAGAGGCTTTATGCCTCTTTTTTGTTTTTAATAGATTGAAATTCAATTGATTAAAAAATGTGCAGGTAGTCCAAATGCACAGATTCCAATAAGTGGAGCTGGTGGGATTCGAACCCACGTCCAAACATATTCGTCAAAAGCTTTCTACATGCTTATTATGGCATTCATTGTCGGGAAAAGAAAAGGAGCCAAACAAACCAATCTTTTCCTTAGCTGGATGGTCTTAGTCAATTGTCACAGCCTTCAATTGAAGCATCCTTGTTTTTTTTGATTCAGCGGGATAACTTGGCAAAGGAGGGCCCGTTATCCGGCTATAATGGATGCGCTAATCACTGATTAGGCAGCCATGGCGTAAGTATTCTCGCCATTTGTGGTTTTCGTATTCAGATTAAAGTGCTAAACATACGCAACGCACTGCATGCTTACTTTCAAAGATCTACGCTGTCGATACCGGTCAGCCCCGAAAAGCAAAGTTAACCCTTTTAAAGAACCACTTATTCGTCGCTTTTACAGTTTTATCTAAAATTTATTAGTTTTGCTTTTTCACATTATAATTTTTTCAATAAAACCCCAAAAATAATGAAAAAGCTATCCAAATTTATGATGCTGATTTTAGCAATTTCTATATTCCAAACTTCCCAAGCCCAAGATCCTAAAATGGGTATCCGAGTTGGATTAAATCTTGCCAGGTTGTCAGCACCTTCTGAAAATGCAAATGTGGTTTCAGGTGTAAAACCTAATGCTGTATTTGGAGTATATGGAGAATTCAAACTGATCGATAAGCTTGATTTGGGAATTGAAGGATTGATTTCAGGTATGGGTGGAACAATGAAAAGAGGATATTATGGTACTGGTGATGCCACTAACCCATATGCGAATGAAATCAACGCGTACTATTTTTCATTGCCCATCGTTGTAAAATACAATCTTTATAAATCACTTAGAATAATTGGGGGTGGACAATTGGATATGCTATTAAGAGATAAAGCACTCTTACGCGGAACAGATAAAGATGATTTTCCATTCCCATTGATTGGCGGAAATGATATTGCACTAACCGCAGGTTTAGAATTTACAACCAAAAAGAAATTTTCTTTTCAGGCAAGGTATATTCATGGATTGGAAACCATCACCAAGTTTAGTCCTGTTACCAA
The DNA here is from genome assembly GCA_032110825.1 of Chitinophagaceae bacterium. Classification (GTDB taxonomy): domain Bacteria; phylum Bacteroidota; class Bacteroidia; order Chitinophagales; family Chitinophagaceae; genus Pollutibacter. The sequence goes on from JAULVY010000204.1 coordinate 23,098, forward strand.
ATACAGAACAGTACAGGCAACTTTTGCATACAAATTGGGCAAATAGTTTTTTATAACTTATTTTTGCGCCCCAAGCCCAGATGGCGGAACTGGTAGACGCGCTAGACTCAAAATCTGGTTCTCGAAAGGGAGTGCAGGTTCGATTCCTGTTCTGGGCACTAATATCTTAGAAAATAATAATGGTTGTTGGAAATAATATCCAACAACCATTGTTGTTTCTAATATAATTTCATTTATCTCTTTTTGAAAACTCCCTATTTTAAAAAATCGTAAATTGATGTTCGCTTTTCTCCTTTTCGCTTCAGGATTTTTCCATCTACTGCTGCTTTCAAGTCTCTGCTTGCCGTTGGAGCAGAAATATCTTTGAAATATTCCAAATAGTCCTTTCTCGAAAACACTTCTTTACCAACATGATCTCTAAAAATATTTATTCGGTCGATTGCAGAAATTGGAGACCTGCGCTCTTTTAATTGCTCTGTCAGGGATTTATCAATCGCTTTGAGTAAGAACTCAATAAAGGGTGTTGAATTTCCAGATTTGTCAGACTCTGCAAGGACTTTATAATATGTTACTTGCTCTTGTTTAATGATTGTTTCTATCGGTAAAAAAGCAAATACCGGACTTAAATCTTTTAAAATGACTGTTTGCCAAAGTCGACCCATCCTGCCATTGCCATCCTCAAAGGGATGAATAAATTCAAGTTCATAATGAAAAACACAACTTTTGATCAATAATGGATCTTGATCATTTTTGAGGTAAGAAAATAGATCATTCATCAAAGATTTCACCATGCTTGCTTTTGGCGCAAGGTGAGTCAATTTGGACCCCTTAATGATGCCTACCCCAGCTGATCTGAATTTTCCTGGATATTTGACCAACCCTTTCATTAACAAACCATGTGCTTTTAAAAAAGAAGAAATACTTGAAGCCTTGAAACTTTGCAGCTCATCATATACTGCAATAGCGTTTTTAACTTCAAGAATATCTTTTTGAGGCGCCATCACACGCTTGTTATTAATGACTGAAGTAACTTGTTCAATACTTAGTGTATTGCCCTCGATCTCTAAAGTTGATTGAATTGTTTTTATTCGATTTGCTTTTCTCAACTCTGCAGGAGGGGCTTGCAAATGGCTAGCCTTAATCATTCCCAATTTCTCTGATATCGAAGTTAGAAGAGATAAAATGGAAGAATTAATAGAATATGGTGGTTTCATGATAGTATCATTTGATACTATCAAATATATACAATGAATGCATACTCTCAAACAATACGTTCGAACTTAGTTAACCAAACGGTATTCTTGGAAATATCCATTGCAGGGGAAATTAAAAAAATACAAAAAGGCCGACTCTACTGAGACGGCCTCGATTTGAAATTACTTTTCTAGGTAATTTATTTTAGTATGCAGAAATCTCTATGAAATTGATTGTATCAACGTATTGAGATAAACCGCACAGTTTCATGTTTGTCCATTAGTAATAAAATTATTGGACTATCTCACCATCACCATCTTTTTTGTGTCAACAACCTTGCCATCTATATAAAGAGAGTATGCATAATTTCCGGAAGGCAACTTGGATGCATCCAGGTTCAGTTGGGTTTCAGAACTGCTAACAGGTATGGCTCGGATAGATTGGCCCGTTGTGATATTAGTGATCACAATGGTAGCGCTGTTGCAATTAGCAGGCAGGCGAAAGGGAATAATGGTTTTGGTATCGAACGGATTGGGTATATTCTGCCCTAACAGTGTGCTGGTCTCAGGCATTTCCAAAACAGTGACCTTGGCGGTTGTGCCGTCAATTTTAGCAGTTGGTGATTGCTTCTGCAAAATCTCCACGGCCTTCTTCAATTCCTCAATGATTTTCTGCTGTTCCTGCACCGCTTTAACCAAGGGTACCACCAACTCTGAATAAGATAGAGAATAGTAATCTTTGTCATTTTGAGGGATATTCACTAGGTTCTTCACCTCAGTGCCGGCATCCTTTAACGCCTTCTCCACCTCCTGCGCCACAAAGCCCATTTCCTTTTTGGATTCGCGCTGCTGGAGATGAGTTTTGTCCATATTTTTTTCCTTGAGATGCTCGCTGAATTTACCGTACTCGAAATTATAGGTAACGGGCCGGAGTTTCATAATCAGGTTGAGGCCCGGCGCATCCTCTTTCACGTTCTTTTTAAAGCGGCCGTCGGAGGGAAACGAAAAGCCTACTTGCCCTTCGATCACAGTGACTGTGGAACTGCCAATCCGCACTTTATCGTTAGCACTTGCAACGGCGCCACTTCCAATTGCAGTTGCACCATATATTGCTACATCAGTAGCAACACCGGCACTCGCACCAAGCGCTGTATTTCTAGATCCTACCGTATTTTGTAAAGCTCCAGCTCCAACGGCTGTGTTATTAATAGAACTTGAAACTCCATAAAGACTATTTATACCAATTGCAACGTTATTTTGCCCACTAGTAATATTCTCTAATGAACCTGACCCAATCGCAACATTAGATGTCGCCGTATTGGCGGAACCACCATACATTGCACTATTGCCAATAGCAACATTATTATTTCCATTACCATTATAACTTGCACCACCACCAATTGCAATATTTGAAGATCCTGATGTATTGCTGTAAAGTGCATTATTGCCAATTGCTGTATTAGCGCTTGCAGTTGTATTGCTGTAAAGTGTATTACTGCCAATCGCTACATTACTGCTTCCTGATGTATTACTTTTACTAGCATTTGCTCCTATTGCTGTATTATTAATACCAGCATCAACAGGTAAAGAATTGAAACCTAGTGAGGTATTGTATAGTGCTATGTGTCCTGATCGAGTGCTATTGTACTTAAAGACGAGAGGTATTTGATCTGTTGTGCCAATGAAATTGGTTGTACTGCTCAATCCACTGTTTCCAGTCAATGACCATCCGCTTCCACCTCCGCCTGAAGCATTAGCATTCACCCAATTCGTTCCGTTGTAAGTAAGCACTTGATTGTTAGATGGGGATGAGATTGAAACTCCCGAGAGATTGGATAAGCCGGCAGTATTGGCCAATTTCGCATCTAATGCCGTTTGGAGTCCGGTGATATCTGCAATTCCCGCATCTGCACCAGCCGTCACCAGTCCATTGGCATCATAAGTGATCTTGGTTTTGGAAGCACCGGTAATGGAAGCGTTTGGCGCTAAAAAATCAGTGCCTGCAACTGCAGCACTTATTCCGCCATTATTACCTTTCAATAATCCTGTTACGGTAGTAGATAGCGTAATAGCTGGTGTGGTTGTTGCTGTTTCAACAGAACCTGCAAATCCGTTCGCCGAAACTACAGATACGGATGTAACTCCTCCTCCTCCCGAAGAGCAGTCTTTGATCTCGAAAGCACTTGTGGTATTACTAGATGTTGCAGCAAGGTTGGAACTGGTTACCCGTATGAGATATCCCGTACCTGAAATTGCAGTAGCAGGAATGGTTGCTGGAATAGTGCCCCCTGTGGTGGCTTTCAGGGTGCCGATACTGGTTGGCGCGGTAAAGCTACCGGTGGCGCTACTGAGTTCGGCAGTGAAGGTATTACCTCCTCGGAAGGTGCCGGTTGCAGTAAACGAGATGTCAACGGTAGCTCCCTTACATTGGGCAACCAAGGACGTAGTAGAGAGGTTGATTGTTTGTGCATTGGCCATAAATGAAGTCAGCACAGTGATCAGTAGAAGATTAAGGCGGATCAGTTTCATTGTTTTCATTTTTAGTTTAAAAAATTGGCCGGATATAAGCGGCTGAACTAAAAATAATTGTGAACATAAGGGTTTAGTGAATTAGAGAGCATTGGGCAAGTGCAGTTTCTGTTTTTTCGGACTGATAATCGTTGCTTTTTGAAAAACTGGACTCTTCCTTATGAATTATAGTGATAATTTTACACTCGTTAATTTTTGAAGTTGAATAAGTTGCACTTATGGTAATAAGCAAAACCTATTCAATTTTTGGAATTATTGAAGACAATAAACTGAATTTCAACCCCAATGAAAACGCTATATACCATTTTGCTTTTTAGCTCCTCGGCCATCGGAATCTACGTATCAATAGTCCTTTTCTTTTTTTCAAAACACAACCGGCTGCTAAACAGGTTATTAGCAGTTTTTACCTTGATGTTTACCTTGACCTATGGCCTGGTGGTTATCAGTAAAGCAAGCTGGGGAATTGATGTGATTGCCCTTATACGCACATTCACACCCTTCTATTATGTAGGATACCCTCTATGTTACCTGTATGTCCGGACCTTTCTACAAGACGACGTGAAACTATCCCGCAAAGACCTGATTCACGCCATTCCCTTCCTGTTGAACCTGGTATACGTTACACCGCTACTATTTGCCTTGATCACCGGTCAGGTGCAATGGATGGAACTCATTGGCCAGCTGATAGACCCAACCCATTTTATCAACTACGGCCCCATACCCGATGTATATCATGTTATTTTCCGTTCAGCCATTGGGATCTTGTATACCGTGTTGTCAATTAGGCTTTTTCTGGGCAAAAAATTCCAAGTCTTTGAAACCCTCAACAGAGATACCTACCCACTTGCCATAAAATGGATTAAATATTTTGTAATTATAATGTGCTGCCACTCCATATTTTCCCTTCTCACGAAAACACAGATCTTTTTCTTCAATAAGCCAGGCATCGTGTATGACGGCAACTGGATGTCAATTGGATTACTGCTCACATTCAACTTTCTTTTTATTTATGCTTCATTCAACCCCGTGATTCTATTTGGAATGCCTCATTTTACCCGATTCCTGCAGCCTGTTGGAGGGTTATCTGATATGAGATCTCATCCCCAGAGTTTTGGCATTCCTCCAGCATACCCTCAACTATCCGGCTCAAGTGTTACACTCGTTCATACAGGTTTTCGAGAGGAGCAAATGAACGATCCAGTATCATCAGCCATCCATTTGGATATTCAGGAGGAGGATGTAGTACTTGAATCACATACCACAGAAAACCTAGATGAAGCTGAAGCCATGCTTCAATTGATTGAACGAATGGATGCATACATGGCAGAAAAGGAACCCTTCAGGCAAAAGGAATTCAACACCTTCACGATAAGCCGCGACTTGGAAGTACCACAGCACCATATTTCCTATATGTTCAAATACATCTTGAAGAAATCTTTTGTTGATTACCGCAATGAATATCGTGTGAACTATGTAATTGACTTGATTATGAAGGGAAGACACAAGCACTTTACATTAGAAACCATTGGTCAGGATGCTGGATTCAACTCCAAATCAACCTTCTTTTTTGACTTTAAAAAAATTACAGGCAAAACACCAATGCAATATCTGAAAGAAGTGGGGAAAGTAGAATAGTTATCTCAAAGAAATAAATCTAGTATATATTTTCTTTAAATTTTATCCAGCAAAGGGAACTAATGGGTTATCCAAAAGATAACCCGTTTTACTTTTTAGAATGTGAAAGACTTAGCGCAGAAGTCATGAGGCAGTCCAAAAGACTAAAAAGTATAGCTTTGCATGAAATAGTCGTGCATGGACATCAAGAACAACATCCTAGAAACCATTGGAAATACTCCGCTGATCAGGCTCAACAAGATCACCAAAAGCCTGCCCTGCGAAGTTCTGGCCAAAGTTGATTATTTCAATCCCGGTAACTCCATCAAAGACCGCATGGCATTGAAAATGATTGAAGATGCCGAACGAAGCGGAGCGCTCAAACCCGGTGGAACCATTATTGAAGGTACCAGCGGCAATACAGGAATGGGTTTGGCCATCGCGGCCGTAAT
>JAULVY010000204.1:28895-29351 GCA_032110825.1 Chitinophagaceae bacterium
ACAGGAAGGAAAACTAAAGCCCGGCGGCACCATCATTGAATGCACTTCCGGAAATACTGGAATGGGACTTGCCTTGGCAGCAATTGTGAAAGGATACAGATGCATTTTCACAACAACAGATAAACAATCAAAAGAAAAAATAGACATCCTCAAAGCGGTTGGAGCAGAAGTAATCGTTTGCCCCACAAACGTTGAACCAGAAGATCCCAGAAGCTATTATTCCATTGCAAAAAAACTAGCTCGAGAAATACCCAATTCATTTCATGCCAACCAATACGACAACTTGGCTAACCGTCTGGCTCATTATGAGTCAACCGGCCCCGAACTCTGGAATCAAACAGACGGTAAAATCACACACCTGGTTTGCACTGCAGGAACAGGAGGCACCATAACAGGAACAGCTATGTACCTGAAACAAAAAAATCCGTCCATTCAAGTTTGGGCTATCGATGTATT
>JAULVY010000204.1:29388-30226 GCA_032110825.1 Chitinophagaceae bacterium
ATCTCCGAAGGGTTTGGGGAAGACTTTGTTCCTGAAAACTATGATATGACGGTGATTGATCATTTTGAACAAGTGACCGATAAAGATGGCGCCGTCATGGCAAGAAGAATAGCAAAAGAAGAGGGACTATTTTGTGGTTATAGTGCAGGAAGCTGTTTACAGGGGCTCTTTCAATTGAAAGATAAATTGAAGAAAAGCGACTTAGTCGTTTGTATTTTCCATGACCATGGTAGCAGATACATTGGAAAAATTTACAACGATCAGTGGATGATGGAAAGAGGGTTTCTCGAAGTAAAAACATTCAGAGATTTGGTTTCTGCAAGAGGCTCTAAACAAAAATTAATTCACGTGAATGCTCATCAAAAAGTTTCAGATGCAGTAGAACTGATGAGAAAATATGAAATTGAGCATATCCCGGTATTGGAAAACGAAAAAAGCATCGGTTCCATCAGTGAAAATGGTTTGTTTCAAAAATTATTTACAGATCCCGATATTAAAAATGCACGTATTGAACAGGTTTTGGAACAACCCTACCCCATGGTTGATTTCAACACACCAGTGGAAAAAATAAGCAGCATGATTACAAAAGAAATGGGTGCTGTTTTGGCTTCGGACGATACCGGAACGCTTCATATCGTGACCAAATACGACATTTTACAGTCGTTTGCCAAGTAAAGCACGTAAAAATACGTGTTCAACGTCTCGTAGTTCTACTCCTTTGCCTGTAATTTCCGAACACCGATAAAAGGGAAGTTTTGCTCTTGTGTACCATGATAAGCAATGGTATTTTTGTATTGTCAAGCGATTGACAAATCATCCTAGAAAACCAACCATCCAA
>JAULVY010000205.1:0-9082 GCA_032110825.1 Chitinophagaceae bacterium
TTTAGCTCCCACTCCTGCCGCTCGAGCTGCTCCCTGCGCTCCATCGGTATTGAACAATTCAATGGTTGCTCCCGTGGTGTTGGCAAATGCTTCAGCAAAAACGGGACTCAAAAACATATTGGCTTTCCCCGCACGAACGGTTTGAATATTCAACCCCATCTTCACCATGATTTCAATTCCATAATACAATGCAAATACAATCCCTTCTTGAGAAGCCCGTGCAACATGCGCTTGTGTATGCCGGTTAAAATGAAGTCCACTCATCATCGCTCCCGGATCTTGATTTTCCAACACGCGCTCAGCCCCATTCCCAAAAGGATGGAACAGGAGTCCATCTGAACCAACCGGAATTGATGCAGCTAACTTATTCATCTCCGGATAGGCTAATCCGTTGAACATATTTTTCTGCAACCAACTGTTAAGAATCCCTGTACCGTTGATGCAAAGCAAAACTCCATATCTCTTTTGTTCTGGTTGATGATTTACGTGAACAAAAGTATTCACACGCGATTGCGGATCATATGAGGGTTTATCTATCACACCATATACAACACCCGAAGTACCTGCGGTTGCAGCTATTTCTCCGGGCTTTAATACATTCAATGAATAGGCATTGTTTGGTTGATCACCTGCACGATAGCAAACCGGTATATTGGGCCATAATCCCAATTCCGTTGCAGCTTCAGGAGTTAAAAATCCTTGTTCGCCGAACTGCGGAACCGTATTGCAAATCAATCGAGGATCAATGCCATAGTAGTTTAACAATTCTACTGAAAGGGTTTCATTTAAAGCATCCCACATTACACCTTCCGACAAACCCGAAATCGTTGTCCGCATTTCGCCTGTCATTTTATACGCGATATAATCGCCCGGCAACATCACTTTATGAATCTTTGCATAAACTTCAGGCTGATTATCTTTTACCCACTTGAGTTTGGATGCCGTGAGATTACCGGGTGAATTCAACAAATGAGAAAGGCAAAATTCTTCACCCAATTCTTGGAATGCTTTGTTTCCAATTGCAACAGCTCTTCCATCACACCAGATGATAGCTGAACGCACGGGATTGCCATCGCGATCCACCGCAACCAATCCATGCATTTGATATGAAATTCCTATTGCAGCTATATCATTTTTTTTGTAATCGCATTCATCTGCCAACATCTGCATGGCATTGCGCAATTCTTTCCACCACCTATTTGGATCTTGTTCCGCAAAACCCGGCATGGGAGATGAAATCGCCATCTCAGCACTTGGGGAATAAGCAGAGCCTACACAAGCTCCGGTTTCGATTTCAATCAATGCACATTTAACTGAAGATGAACCAACGTCGATACCCAATACATATCTCATCACGGAAAGTTTAATCGATTTCGACTACTTCATTTTTCAATACTGAATTTATAAATCGTTTGACTCTTCCAAACTTCACCTGGCTTTAACAACGTAGATGGAAATTCAGGTTTGTTTGGAGAATCGGGGAAATGCTGGGTCTCCAAACAAAAACCTGTCCGCTTTTCATACGCCACTCCCCTTCCTTTTTGAGACCCATTGAGGAAATTTCCAGTATAAAATTGAACACCTGGCTGTGTAGTAAATACTTCCATGATGCGACCAGATGTTTTTTCTTTTACGGTGATGTTTGGACTACCCGATTCTTTTTTATTCAACACAAAATTGTGATCGTATCCTTTTCCAAATACCAATTGGGGATCATCGCCATCGATCTCTTTTCCAATGGATTTGAATGCAGTAAAATCAAATGCATTTCCTTTAACGGGCTTCAATTCGCCTGTTGGAATTAAGTTGCTATCTACCGGCGTAAATCCATCGGCATGGATTTGAATTTCATGATCCAAGATGGTCTGTGCAGGATTTCCAGAAAGATTGAAATAGGTATGGTTGGTGATATTCAAAACCGTTGTTTTATCGGTTGTTGCTGTATAATCAATCACCAATTGATTATCGTCGCGCAAAGAATACACCACTTCTACTTGCATATTACCGGGATAGCCATTTTCTCCATCTGCCATAGAAGTTTTGAACTTGATGGCACCATTCAAGATCTCTGCCTCCCATACTTTTTTATCGATACTGTTGAGTCCACCGTGCAAACTATTCACCCCGTTATTCTGAGGTGCCTGGTATGTAACACCATCGATTGTAAAACTTCCATTTCCAATGCGGTTGGCATATCTGCCTACAACACAGCCAAAATAGGATGCGCCTTTTTGAAGGTCTTCTAAGTTGTCATAACCCAAGGTGACTTCTTCAATTTTGCCATCACGATTGGGGGCTTTAATTGCCAAGATGGTTGCACCATAATTGGAAAACTCAACTGTCATTCCATTGCTGTTGCTGAGGGTATAAAATGCTATCCCTTTTTCTTGGGATGTGAATGCTTTTTCTATTTGCTGATCCATGGATTTCTGTTTTTTATCGGCAGTATCAATAACGCAGGCTTGGAAAAATAAAACCAAGGTTAACGCTGACAACCAAATTCGATTCATGACCAAAATTTAAATTTCACAAGCACCATCGCCTGTCTTTGCAATATACTGTTTTGGAGTGATTCCAAAGGTCTTCTGGTATGCGGGAATCAGCGCCTTCATACTCGTTTCGATTGCATGGGTATCCACAATCGAAATAACACATCCTCCAAATCCTCCACCCATCATGCGGCAGCCCCAAACGCCCTTCAATTCTTTAATGAAATCGACTATAAAATCCAGTTCTACGCAACTCACTTCGTAATCGGTTTTCAGGCTTTCATGAGATTCCAAAAGATATGTTCTGACTTTATTCCAATCACGATCACTCAAGGCTTTCGCGAATGCATGAACGCGATTATTTTCTGTAATGACATGTTTTGCGCGAGCAAATACACGTTCGTCAAAAAGGGTACTGTTGGCCATCAAATCAGAAATATTCACATCACGTAAATGCTGAATGGAATACCCGTTTTCATTGAAAATAGAAACTGCTTTTTCGCATTCGCTTCTTCTTTCGTTATAGGCTGATGTAGATAACTCGTGCTTGATGCAGGTGTCGATCAACAAGATGCTTTTGTTTTCTAATTCAAGGGGAACATATTCGAATTCAAGCGAGCGACAATCCAACAGCATAGCATTATTCGTTTTGCTATGTATACTCGCAAACATGTCCATGATCCCACATTGGAGTCCCACGTAATCATTCTCTGCCTCTTTGGCAATGCGGGTGAGTTCCATGGAAGAAAAACCGCAATTCAACAGGTGATTGAAAGCAGTAGCAATTACAGATTCAAAAGCAGCAGATGATGACAATCCCGCTCCGATTGGAATATCCGACTGAATCACTAGATCGAAAGGTGGAATTTCAATTCCTCGTGATTCAAAAGATTCCATCACCCCAAATACATAATTGGCCCAGTGACCATTTTTCTGTTTTTGAGGTTTCCCGTAAAACTCAAAAGACTCCGCAAAATCTTGCGCCATCATCCGGGAGGATCCTTGCTCTTTAAACGAAATTGCGATACAACAACTGAGGTCAATTCCTGCCGGCATAACAAATCCTCCGTTGTAGTCGGTATGCTCCCCAATCAGATTAATCCGTCCCGGTGCCTGAAAGCATCTTGGATCGGTTTGGAAATGCGAGTTAAACAGCCTCTTCAATTCGGTTTTTTTCTCCCTTTTTTCCATATCCCGAATGTAAGAAATCGTTGATAACCTGTTCATAATCATAAAAATGACCGGGATCCGAACCAATAACCCCGGCTGTTGTTACGATTTCGGGAAAAATAGCATGGTTTTGATACCAAAGCGAGTAACAGTTTTTTTACTCCCCTTGAAAATGTGGAATTTTGCATTTCTAAAAATCAAACAAGGATATGCCAGAGGAAAACGACGATATTTTAGAACAGATAACCACCTCGGAATACAAATACGGGTTCGTTACTGCTATTGAGGCAGATGAAGCTCCAAGGGGTTTATCTGAAGACACGGTCCGTTTCATTTCAGCTAAAAAAAATGAACCGGAGTGGATGTTAGAATACCGCCTGAAAGCCTATAAGCATTGGCTGACCATGGAAGAGCCAAAATGGCCCAATCTCCAATATCCGGCCATCAACTACCAGAACATCATCTATTATTCTGCTCCTAAGCAAAAGGTCACCGCCAATAGCTTAGATGAAATTGATCCGGAGCTTAGAAAAACATTTGAGAAACTAGGCATCTCATTAACCGAGCAAAAAAGACTGACTGGAGTTGCTGTTGATGCTGTTATGGATAGCATTTCCGTTGCCACTACATTCAAAGAAGAACTTTCTAAAGTGGGTGTTATTTTTTGTTCCATGAGCGAAGCCGTTCAGGAACATCCTGAATTGATAAAAAAATATTTGGGATCTGTAGTACCGGCAACCGATAATTTCTTCAGTGCATTGAACGCGGCTGTGTTTAGTGATGGATCTTTCTGCTACATTCCCAAAGGTGTTCGTTGCCCCATGGAACTTTCTACCTACTTCAGAATCAATGCAGCCAATACGGGTCAGTTTGAACGCACACTCATCGTTGCAGAAGAAGGTAGCTATGTGAGTTATTTGGAGGGATGTACAGCTCCGCAACGCGACGAAAATCAGTTGCATGCTGCTGTAGTAGAAATTGTGGCTATGGAAAGAGCAGAAGTCAAATATTCTACGGTTCAAAACTGGTACCCTGGCGATAAAGAAGGGAAAGGTGGTATATACAACTTTGTAACCAAGAGAGGAATTTGCGCAGGCAACCATTCCAAGATATCCTGGACACAAGTGGAAACTGGATCCAGCATCACGTGGAAATATCCCAGTGTTATTTTGAAAGGAGATTACAGCATAGGTGAATTTTATTCGGTTGCCGTAACCAACAATTATCAACAAGCCGATACCGGAACCAAGATGATTCATCTTGGGAAAAATACAAGAAGTAGAATCGTATCAAAGGGTATCTCCGCCGGAAAGAGCAACAACTCCTACCGCGGGTTGGTGAACATTGCAAAGAATGCAAGTAATTCTAGAAACTTCTCGCAGTGCGATTCATTGTTGCTAGGTGATAAATGCGGAGCGCATACATTTCCTTACATCGAAGTAAAAAACAATACTGCGGTTGTTGAACACGAAGCAACAACTTCAAAAATTGGAGAAGATCAAATTTTCTATTGCAACCAAAGAGGCATTGATACAGAAACAGCTGTAGCCTTGATCATCAATGGTTTTGCAAAAGAAGTGATGAATCAGCTTCCCATGGAATTTGCTGTAGAAGCACAAAAACTTTTAGCCATCAGCTTGGAAGGAAGCGTTGGCTAATCTAATCATTCAAAATTGAGTTATGTTAAAGATTGAAAATCTTCAGGCAAGGATCGAGGAAAAACAAATTTTGAAAGGCATCAACTTGGAAATCAAGCCAGGTGAAATTCATGCCATCATGGGCCCAAACGGCTCAGGTAAAAGTACTTTAGCTTCTGTATTAGCTGGAAGAGCAGATTATGAAGTTACAGGTGGCACTGTTGATTTCTTAGGTAAAGACCTATTGGATATGTCACCAGAAGACCGAGCTAAAGAAGGATTGTTCTTGGCCTTTCAATACCCTGTGGAAATTCCAGGAGTAAGCACAACCAACTTCATCAAGACGGCAGTTAACGAAAAAAGAAAATACCAAGGATTGGAACCCTTGGATGCAGCGCAGTTCTTGAAGTCGATGAAAGAAAAAATGAAGTTGGTTCAAATTGATCAGTCTCTTCTCTCTCGTTCATTGAACGAAGGATTTTCTGGAGGCGAGAAAAAAAGAAACGAGATATTTCAGATGGCCATGCTTTCTCCCAAATTGGCTATTCTTGATGAAACCGATTCTGGTTTGGATATTGATGCATTGAGAATTGTAGCCAATGGAGTAAATCAGCTTCACACGAAAGAAAACGCTTTCTTAGTAGTTACCCACTATCAGCGTTTATTGGAATACATCGTACCGGATTTTGTTCACGTTCTTTACAACGGAAGAATTGTGAAATCTGGAACCAAAGAATTGGCGCTTGAATTGGAAGAAAAAGGCTACGATTTTATTAAGCCTGATTTTGTAGAAGCTACGGCCTAGTGTAAAGTGAATGGAGATGGATGCAACACAAACCTTAAAAGCAGCATTTGAAAAACAGAACTTGTCGAATGGCAAACTGTCTGAATTTCAAAATGAAAACTGGAAAACATTTTCAGGATTGGGATTACCAGCTTTGAAGCATGAAGAGTGGAGGTATACCCGCATACGAAATATTTTCAAAGATGACATGAATGTGGATGATCAATCCATCAATAGTTCCATCATTGAAAAAAATACAATTCCTGGAACATCCACTTTTTCAACAGTTATTTTTGTAAACGGACGATTTCAATCGGCGTTGAGCAAGAACGCAGAGAAAGATGGAATACTCGAAATCAAAGCCCTTGAAGTTGCTGCTGGAGATGAAGATGCTGAATTCGTATACAGAAATCTGGGACATAGTCAGCGTTACCATGCCGATGGCATCAACGCATTGAATGCTGCCTTTGCTGCAGGTGGTGCATATGTTAAAGTGAACGAGGGTAAGCACATGGAGCAACCTTTGATCATTTATCACTTCTCGGATTCTTCCAATGGCTTCAGATTTAGTCAACCTAGAATACTCATCAACGCAACTTCAGGATCATCCATCCAGGTAATTGAAACCTATATTCATATTGGTAGCGGAGAATCCTTGACCAATCAGGTTACGGAAATCTGCACGGGAAAAGATGCTGTTTTGAATTATATCAAATTACAAAACGAAGGAGCACAAGCCAATCATACTGGCACAACTCATATCCGTCAGCTGGAAAAATCCCTGACAAACGCCGTTACCATTACCTTAAGCGGGAAATTAGTTCGCAACAACCTGAACATGGTGATGGAAGCTGAACATGGTGAGTGTCATCTCTATGGACTTTACTTGCTCAACGGAGAAACCATAGCGGATAACCATACCATTGTTGATAATGCTATGCCTCATTGCTACAGCAATGAATTGTATAAAGGAATAATGGATGATAAGTCGACTGGAGTGTTCAACGGTAAGATTTTTGTGAGAAAGGATGCGCAAAAAACCAACGCCTATCAATCCAATAAAAATATTTTGTTGGGCGCCAATGCCTCTGCCAATACCAAGCCTCAGTTGGAAATTTTTGCTGATGATGTAAAATGTTCGCATGGGTGCACCATTGGCAAGTTGGATGAAGACGCATTGTTTTATTTGAGAGCCAGAGGCATATCAGAAAAAAATGCACAAGCCTTGTTGCTACATGCATTTGCTATTGACATTTTAGATCAGATTAAAATAGAACCCATCAAAGCATACGTTGATCAATTGATTTCAGAGCGACTTTCATTCCAAATTTGAAATGGCAGCCTCAACTCCATATGATGTGCAGTCCATCCGGGACCGTTTCCCCATCTTGAAGAGACAAGTAAAAGGGAAGCCTCTTGTGTATTTCGATAACGCTGCAACATCACAGAAACCCATTGAGGTTATTGAAGCGTTAACCAAGTATTATTCAGAGTACAATGCTAATATTCACCGTGGACTTCATACGTTGGCAGATGAAGCAACTGCTGCTTTTGAAGCAACACGTGTTTGTGTTCAAGAATTTATAGGTGCTGCACATCACGAAGAAATCATTTTCACCAAGGGCACTACCGAGAGCATCAATCTCGTAGCCAGATCTTGGGGATCGGCCAATTTAAAAGCAGGCGACGAGATTATCATTTCTGCTTTGGAGCATCATGCCAATATTGTTCCCTGGCAATTGATAGCAGAGGAAAAAAAAGCAAGTGTTAAGATCATCCCGATCAGTGATGAAGGAGTATTGGATATGGATGCGTTTCGATTCATGCTCAATGATAAAACGAAGTTTATTTCGATTATCCATGTTTCTAATGCCTTGGGCGTAATCAATCCCGTTGAAGAAATAATTCAACTCGGCCATCAACATGGTGCAACTGTATTGGTAGATGGCGCGCAGTCGAGCGTACACTTGGATATTGATGTTCAGCAAATGGATTGCGATTTCTATGTTTTTTCCGGACATAAAGTATACGGTCCAACCGGCACTGGAATCTTATATGGTAAAAAACATATTTTAGAATCCATGCCTCCCTATCAAAGCGGCGGAGAGATGATTAAGGAAGTCCGTTTTGATGGAACCACATTCAATGAACTGCCTTTTAAATTTGAAGCCGGCACTCCCAATATTGCAGATTTTATTGCATTGAAACCGGGATTGGATTTTATCACGACTATTGGTAAATCGAGTATCCGTGCACACGAACACGAGTTGCTTATGTATGCCACTCAGCAGTTGAAATCAATTTCTGGTATTCGCATCATTGGAGATATTGAAAATAAAATTGGTGTAGTGTCTTTTGTTGTGGATGGAGTACATCCTCAGGACTTGGCTATATTACTCGATAATCAGGGTATTGCTGTCCGCACCGGACATCATTGCGCTCAACCCTTGATGCAAAGGCTAGGAATTGTAGGAACTACACGAGCATCGTTTGCAGCTTATAATACGGTAGGAGAAGTTGATCTATTTATAGCAGCATTGAAGAAATCCATTAACATGCTTCGTGGATGAGTGAATTCAAAACGATAGTAGAAAAAGAGCAAGAGCTCATTGATGACTTTGCATTGTTTGATAATTGGGAGGACAAATACGAATACCTGATTGATTTGGGCAAGAAATTAAAACCCTTGGATGAGGCTTACAAAACGGAAGAATACAAAATAAAGGGTTGTCAGTCGAGTGTATGGATTCATTCAACCTTTAAAGATGGACTTGTGTATTTCGAAGGCGATAGCGATGCCATCATTGTGAAAGGATTGGTGAGTTTGATGATTACGGTATTGAGCGGACAGAAGCCAGCGGATATCGTGGCTGCACCCTTGGCCTTTATTGACGCCATCGGCCTAAGTTCTCATTTGGCGCAAACACGATCCAATGGATTGAGAGCGATGATTAAGCAGATGAAGTTGGAGGCGGGGGTGTATGGAGGGAAGAGGGAATAGG
>JAULVY010000206.1:0-16092 GCA_032110825.1 Chitinophagaceae bacterium
CGTGTTACGCACCCGTTTGCCGGTCGCCAGCATCTGTATTGCTACAAACCTGCTGCCCCACGACTTGCATGTATTAAGCCTGCCGCTAGCGTTCATCCTGAGCCAGGATCAAACTCTCCATTGTAAATAATGTGAGAATTGATTGCTCAATTCAAATTGTAAAATTAGCGTCTTACCTTACCTCTGACCGTTTTGCAACGGTCATTTGAGTGTTACTGCTTTCCATACTTTCAAAGATCTTTCAGTCACAATGAACTGCCCATTTTTTAAACGGGAGTGCAAAGGTAACTGGTAAATAGTATTGAACAAAATAATTTTCAAGAAAAATACCTGAAAATAAATCTGCAAATCTCTAAAGAACTTCGCATCATTTCTGATAGCGGGGTGCAAATATAGGACGCATTTTTCATTTGCCCCAAATTAAATTCCAACCTTTTTACATATAAGTACAGAAACGCAATGCCAGCAACAGTTTCAAAGGAAAAAATAATTATTCACTTTTCAAATTTACTTGCCATTCCAGCGGATATAAAACATCAATCAAAAACAATCCATGAGCAGGTGCAGAAAAATCGGCTAACTGTGCATTTTTTAGATTCAAAATCGTTAGAAATTCTTTAACAGTTATTTGCCCTCTTCCCACCCTTACCATCGTTGCAACCAACCCTCTTACCATACCCCTTAAAAAACGATTCGCCTCAACTTCAAACCTATACCCCTCTTCTGTCTTTTCCCATGTGCATTTTTTAATCGTACACATATGCGTATACACCTGTGTCTTCTTCTTTGCAAAACTGGTAAAATCATGCTCCCCTAGAATACAACTAGCCACCTCAGATAATAAAAGCAAATCCATGGGATATGGATAAAACCAAGCACGGTCAACCAAAAAAGGATTTTTTTCAGTATAAATATTATATCTATAACTCCTTGACAATGCATCAAATCGAGAATGACTTCCCTCCGGTACTTTATATATTCCACTCAAAGCAATGTCGGGAGACAGAATCGCATTTACATGATATACAAAATCATCCCCCAACTCCAAGTCGGTCTCAAAATGAAAATAATTGCGCAATGCATGAACACCCGAATCGGTTCTAGAGGATCCAGTTAATCCAACCGGCCGCCTCAGGTAGGTTTCTATCGCACGCTCAACCTCACCCTGAACTGAACTGGCATTGGCCTGCACCTGAAAACCTGCATACCGCTTGCCGTGATACCCCAATTGTAAAAAATAAGTGGGCATGAGCGTCTAGTTAGATTGACTCATGATGTTTCTAAATGCCGCTATCGTGCTGTCTTGTACCAAGGTAGATTCCAAATCAGAAAACTTTTCAGGATCCGATACCCTTGCATACGCACGCTGAAACAACTTTAATCTGACTTGCTCATCCGTAAACATCCAACTGAGCTCGGCCAACTGCCTGCAGTTGTAACACCGCTCTCCCATCGCTTTGATCACAGCCTCAATGATATCTTGATCAGAAACAATACCCAATATTTTTTTCTTCAAGCCTTTCACATCTTTCTCATTTGCAAATGGAGATGAACAAACACGAATGGATTTGCCTAAATCTGGTTTTGGCGTTTCCTCAACAAGCACTGATTTTGACTCATCTGCTTTAACTATTGAATTGAGATTCGTATTCTTTTTCACAACTTCACCCTTTGCCAAACTATCTACCTTACCCCTCTCTTCTTTTAGTTTTTGATCAGGATTTGAAACTAGATCGTCTTTGCTTTGAAGCTTGACATCGTCGTTTGCTTTGGATTTTTCTTCCGCTAATTTAATGGGCACGGGTCTTTTGGCTATCTCACTTTTATCAATTTCCACGTCAACCTTCTCTTCCTTGTTGTTGTTAAAAACAACAATAACCTGCTTTGAGTCAAGAGGCACCTCAGCTTTTATTTTCTCTTTGGATATCACCTCCTTTTCATCCCTACTCTTATTCTCAACATTTGACACCAATGTCTTATCCCCCGTAACTTCCATCAACACGTCCGCAAAACCTTTTTTTTCTTGTACCACAACCTTTATTTCTTCAGGAAGTTTGCCAACCCCTATTGTTTCCATACTACTTCGATCAAATAAAATCCATCCCTTATCATCCAATTTCCTCAGCTGAAAGCCTCTATCCCTATCCATCAATGCAAATTCAAAATTCAATTCAGGAAACTGATTGCGCGGAAATCCAATATTCAATTCAACAACACCATCTGCCAACTTGGGAATAATCAAAAATCCATTGGCAGATGACGAATAGAGCTTACCCGCTTTCTTTACGTAAAAAGGCTGACCGTCAGATTCAATAAATACATAATGCTGGGCCCATACCGAACTCAACATACAACCCAAAACACAGAAGATAAGACCGATTCGTTTCAACATACTCAGCATAGAACAAATCTACCAAAAGAATAAAATAGTTCCCCCTCCTTTTTGCCACTTATCAAAATATACTTTTCAAACACCTCCACCTCCCTAAATTTGCTGCCAAATGATTAACGCATGAAACGTTCAAGCCTTCTTTTTAGTTGTCTCGTAGTATGGGGGCAACTGTTTGCTCAGCCTATGGCAAAACAAGACAGTTCCTGGAAAAAGACACCAAGGTATACTCCAGAACGCATCAACAACCTGGTGCATACCAAGCTGGATGTAAAATTTAACTATGCAAACTCCTCCTTATCCGGAAAAGCATGGATCACACTTACTCCTCATTTCTATCCAACAGACTCGCTCACGCTAGACGCAAAAGGAATGCAAATCAACGCGATGTCACTCTATAAAGAAGGTAAGCCAAGCGAGAAACTAATCTATACAAACACAGGTGAACAGCTCAAAATCAAATTGGATATAGCCTATAGAAAGGGCGAGAAATATACGGTATACATCGACTACATTTCTCTACCCAACGAATACGAGAAAAATTCAGGCAGAGATCCTATGCTAGGAACAAAGGGTCTTTACTTCATCAACCCCAAAGGAGAAAATAAAAGAAAGCCAACACAAATTTGGACTCAAGGAGAAACCGAATCCAACTCCGTTTGGTTTCCAACAATCGACCAGACTCAACAAAAAACAACTCAGGAAATCTACATGACTGTTCCAGACATGTATGTTACTCTCAGCAATGGTAAACTCATTTCACAAAAGAAAAATACTGACGGCACTAGAACCGATTATTGGAAAATGGATCTTCCCCATTCTCCTTACTTATTCTATATGGGCGTGGGCGACTACGCAATCATCAAAGACAGCTGGAAAGGGAAAGATGTTAGCTATTATGTTGAACCCGAATACGCGCCGGTAGCTCGAAAAATATTTGGAAATACTCCAGAAATGATGACTTATTTTTCCAAGTTAACGGGGGTTGATTATCCATGGATAAAATACAGTCAAATTACCGGTCGCGATTACGTAGCCGGCGCTATGGAAAATACAACTGCAACCATGCATCAAAACCGTGCTCAACAAGATGCACGTGAACTTACAGACGGCAATCTCTGGGAAGGCACCATCGCCCACGAATTGTTTCACCAATGGTTTGGAGATTATGTTACAGCTGAAAGTTGGAGCCATCTCACCTTAAACGAATCCTTTGCCGATTACAGTCAACTTCTTTGGCAAGAATATAAATACGGTGTTGACGCAGCATTGGCAGAAAATTTCCAAGGCATGCAAGGATATCTTTTTGGAAACAACGAACAAAAACATCTAGTGCGCTTCTATTACTCTGATAGAGAAGATATGTTTGATGGAGTAAGCTACCAGAAAGGTGGAAGAATTTTACACATGCTTCGTAAATACATTGGCGACAGCGCTTTTTTCAAAGGACTCAATCTCTATCTTCAAACCAACAAGTTTAAGGCAGCTGAGGCGCATCATCTCAGACTTGCACTTGAAGAGACAAGCGGTAAAGATCTCCATTGGTATTTTGACCAATGGTATTTTGGAAGTGGTCATCCCAAACTAGATATTCAGTACAAATTCGACAGCACCCAAAAACAAACTCTGGTTGTGGTGAAACAAACCCAAACCAGCGGAAAAATTTTTAAACTCCCCACGTATATTGATGTCTACCAAGGAATAAGCAAAACGCGTTATCCTGTTTGGATTGAAAACAAAACAGATAGTTTTTATTTCCCTTCAGCAACAAAACCCGATCTGATCAACTTCGATGGAGATAAAATTCTTCTCTGTGAGAAAAAAGAAAATAAAACACTTGATCACTACATTCATCAATATCAGTTTGCAGGAAACTTTATAGATCGACTGGAAGCCATTGAATTTTGTGCAAAAAAATTGAACGATCCTAAAGCAGTTGAATTGCTGAAGAAATCCATAAATGACCCTTACCACGAAATCCGAAAAAAATCATTATCGGCTCTCAATTTCAAAAGCAACCAACAAAGGTTGGATTTTGAATCAACCATTAAAGAAGCTGTTGCAAAAGAAAAAAATAGACCTGTCAAGGCAATGATGATCGACTTATTGGGTCAAACCGAACAGCAGTCCTATCGCGCCTTATTCGAATCCAACGTGAACGATTCTTCGTATTCAGTAGCGGGTGCAGCGCTGAAATCCCTGTATAAAATTGATTCTCTCCAAGGATTAACCCTAGCCAAAAAGCTGAACGAATTCCCAGCAAAAGGAGATTTGGAAACCAGCATCAACCAAATTCTATTGGCCAGCGGAGATGAAGAAGTTTTTGATAAAATTGCAGTCAACTTTCAGGAAATGGAACTCTCGGATTCTAAATTCATGACCATGCAGCAACTGGGCCAAATGATTGGAACCATGAAATCCGATGTTCGTATTCGACGCGCTATCCAACTCATACTTGAATTCAGAAATTCCATACCCGCTATGTACAGGGAGCAAACAGATCCATTTATCAATGGCATGATCTTAGGCGGAGCACTGAACAAACTCAAGCAAAACGGAAATGCAGAGATGGTCAAATTCCTAGAACAACAATTGAACTGATCAGGGCTTAATCTGATAAGCAGTAATATAGTTTTTCCAAAAAGCAGGCACGTAAATAGTGCCTGTTTTTTTATCTATGCCTATATCTGCAGCATTTATACCCTGCGCTCTCGTATCCAACAATTGGGTTTTCTCACCATTCATTTTCACATGCCATACCATGCCCTCCCAACAAGAAACAATAAAGCTATCCTCATCCCATTGCTCTAATCCATCGGTATTCCCATCCATCCCACTTGCGATTAAAATTTTTTCTTTGTCCTTCCCCAAACGATACAAAGAGCCAGCATCTAAGAAATAAAATGTACGTTCGGAATAACAAACACCATTGGGGCCATTTAATCCATCTAAAAACAATTTAGGTTCCAATTTCATGGCATCGATATAGAAAATCTTTTTGTTTTTAGAGTCGGAAACATACATATTGCCTCGCTTATCTGATGTGATATCATTCAATGCCTGCGCTCCTTCTACATAAACTTTTTTTAAAACCATCCCTTTAACTACATCAATAATAGCTATTGAGTCTATATCGGCTACAATCAAAAAATCCTGAAACATGGTCATCCCTTTGGGTGCATGAAATCCTTTTACCCACTCAGGATTTAAAACTTTTCCCGACAGTGTAACAATAGCGATAGAACCTTTAGAGTCTTTATCCCAAGGCCCCTTACCGTCAATGTTGCTAACATAAAGACGTTGGTATTTGGCATCAAAATAAACCGACTCCGGCACTTTTAAAACAGAATCCGTAACCCAGAGTTGAGTTAGTTTTTGCGCATGCACAGGAATACCAATAAGAGAAAATAATACCCATGTTACAAGTTGCTTCGTCATAACGTTGCATTTAGTATCGTTCAGGATCAAATGGTTTGATATCCATAAAAGTAGGTGTATTGCTTGCAATTTCTTCAATCAACTTTCCGGTAGCTGCAGCCAACGAAATACCCAACATGGCGTGTCCTCCAGCAACAATGAGGTTTTTATACTTGGAATGCCGACCGATATAGGGAAGTCCATCCGGACTCAACGGCCGTAAACCTGACCAGATTTTTTCTTTTCCTGGAAAAGCAATAGGCAAATTGGGATAGTAATTTTTAACCGCTTTAAAAATAGCTTCCGCTCGCTTAATAAGCATTGGCGATTGCAGTCCACTTATCTCCATCGTTCCACCCAAGCGCAATTGATTCCCCATTGGCGTCATTGCCACTCGGTCGTCAACGAGTATAGAAGGATGCTTCAGGTTTTTTACCATTTGAGGGAATGTCATGCTATACCCCTTTCCCGCTTGCAATAAAATATCTATACCCAACTCTTTGGAAACGACTGGAAGCCAAGACCCAGCAGCCAAAACCAATTCATCACATTCATATTTTCCTTTATTGGTTAGAACTGCATCAACTGCATTACCCTTTCGCTCAAAACCGACTACTTCTGTTTGCAGCTGAAAACGAACTCCTCGTTTCTCGAGTTTTTCATGTAACGTTTTCATCCATTCGGAAGGATTGAGATGTGCATCAATGGGATATAATACACCGCCCCTTACACGTACTTCTACATCGGGCTCCAACGCTTGTATTCCTATCCCATCAAAAATCTTTGTTTCAATTCCTAATGCATTGGCCTCTTTGCACAATTCTATTTCATGTTTTTCTGTATCCGCGGACTGATACAACATAAAACAACCGACTTCCTGCATTAAAAAGGTATTGCCTAAATCATTTTTAATATCACTGGTTAGTGCCCGACTCGATTGCAACAGTTGATTCAACGGATGAACATTTTTTTCCATGACCGACTTAGCTGATCTTCTCCAAAATGTTAGTCCCCATTTGATTAAATCCAAATCCAATCGCGGTTTAATATAAAAAGGAGACGTTGAACTCATCATCCATTTCAATCCTTTTGCTACAATTCCAGGGGAGGCCAAGGGAATAAAATGACTGGGTGAAACATAGCCTGCATTCCCAAATGAAGTACCCTCACTAATTGTACCACGGTCAATCACTAAAACTTCATGGCCCGCTTTGTTCAAATAATAAGCACTGCACAAACCAATAATACCACCTCCAACAACAATCACTTTACTCATACGATTTTCTTATTTTTTTTCAGTTATTGCGCGTTTTAAAAACAATGATATAATTATTGAAAAAAAGCCATAGAAGCAAAGAATGGTATGAGTTTCACTTTTATAAACTTATCACCAACGGTTGCTTGGAGCTGATCATCCATTTTTTATCCATATACTCCACAGCAATAGGCTTAAGAACGGATGGAGTGATTTTTGCATTTTTCAATTTTCCATTTTCCCATTTCAGATCAACCGTATACCCTCCTCTGGCTTTGAGTCCCGCTACGTTACCAATCGACCATTCCTGTGGCAAGGCTGGAAGCAATTGAATTTTACCATCGTGACTTTGCATGAGCATTTCTGCGATTCCAGATGTTCCTCCAAAATTTCCATCGATTTGAAAGGGAGGATGGGCATCGAAGAGGTTGGGATAGGTTCCACCTCCAGCCATTTTCACTTCGTTATTATCTGCAGGATAATAGGTGAGTATTTTTTTCACTGCATCGTATGCTCTCTCCCCATTATGCAATCTGGCCCACAAGTTAATTTTCCAAGCAATAGACCACCCCGTTCCATTGTTGGTGCGAAGTTCCAATGAACGCTTTACTGCTTCAGCCAGTTGAGGGTTCTTTGAGAGCGTAATGCTGGTACCGGGATAGAGTCCGAATAAATGAGAGATATGCCTGTGCTTGGGATCAGTATCTTCCCAATCGTAATACCATTCCTGAAGATTTCCTTTTTTACCAATCGTATATGGATGAAGGTTATTTAGTGCCTCTTTTAATTTTAGGGTAAACTCCTGATCGGTTTTTAATACTGCAGCAGCATCAATGGTATTGCTAAACAATTCTCTGATCATGGCTAAATCTGCAGTACCGCCATACAAAACTGCTCCTTTGAAACCCTTGTCGGTTATGAATACATTTTCTGGAGATGTTGCAGGTGCAGTTACCCATTTTCCATTTTTGTCTTTCACCAAAAAATCCAGACAAAATTCAGCTGCCCCTTTCAAGATTGGATATGCATCTTTCTTCAAAAAGGCCGTATCGTTTCCAAATAAAAAATGTTCCCATAAATGTGTACTCATCCAAGTGCCGCCCATGGTCCAGTTGGCCCAAACAGGATCACCCTTACCAAATTCGCCTACGGGATTGGAAATGGCCCAAACATCAGAATTGTGATGAGCGACCCATCCTTCAGCACCATAAAAAGATTGAGCCGTAACACTTCCCGTTTTGCTTAAATTTTTAATGAACCCAACCATGGGTTGATGAAATTCAGACAGGTTGGTTGTTTCCACCGGCCAGTAATTCATTTCGGTATTGATGTTGATGGTATAGTTACTGCTCCAAGGTGGGCGCACCTGTTCATTCCAAATGCCTTGCAGATTAATGGGGATAGACGGCGTTCTTGATGAACTGATCATCAAATACCTTCCAAACTGAAAGTATAAACTTACCAATCCATTGTCTTGATCACCTTTTGAAAACAATCGTAGACGTTCATCAGTTGGAAGTGAAGCATTTGAAGATTTGCCCAAATTCAATGAAACTCTACTATAGTATTTTGAAAAATCTGTTTCGTGTTTGGATTGAATTTCTTTACCCGTTTTTCCTTTTAATCGATTCAATACCTGAGCAGCATGTTGTTTTTCATCTTTCCCCTCACGAACAGGATGCTTATCAAATCCATTGAATGAGGTAGCCATGGAAACAGCTAATGTAAATTCAGTTGCACCCTTGATTAAAAGTTTATTGTCTTCAAAAGTCTTTTTCCCATCGGTTTGTAAAACTTCAATAACGCTGCTAAACCGCATGGCATTAGCTGTATCGTATTGCACAGCATCCGGAAGATTTCCTCTGTAACTGGGTTCCGATAAAGAAGGAGCAAAACCATTCAATTCGAGTCGACCTTCATGCACACGCAGCCTATTCACCAACAAACTATTCATGGTTATAGCAACATCGAGTTTATCGGGACCTTCAGCTTTCCAATGCACAATCATAACTTGATCCGGATGAGATACAAAATAGGATCGCGTATACTTGGTGTTTCCTTTGTAAAATTCAACACGGGCAATACCCGAACGCATATCCAATTGTCTTTTGTACGATGTAGGAGCATCTATGTTGGATTCAATCCATAGATTTCCCAATGGAGCATAAGATGAAGAAAATTTGCCCTGAACAAAACGCGTAAGACTATCTGTCGTCTTATAATCTTCGCTAAACAAAGCTTCCCGAATGAGTGGAATGTATGATGCGGCTTTGGGATTCATGTTGGGATCAACAGGGTAACCCGACCATAAACTGGATTCATTGAGTGATACCCGTTCCTTTTGAGGTTGACCGTATACCATACCTCCCAATCGACCATTTCCTATGGGCAATGCATCTTCAAAAAATTTTGCTGGCTGTTGATACCAAAGCATGTCTTCTTGCTGGGCTACCAGTGTAAATGGCAAAAACAAAAATGAAATAAAAATATTTCTCATGGAATTGATTTATAGAACTTGAAACCCATGTGCATAGGGATCATCTTGAGAATCGATAGAAATGGTATTGTGACCGTAAATTTTAGCCCACCCTTCAATTGAAGGTTTGATGGCAGGTTTACCGTTTACGGAAGTTTCTTCTTCAATGCGACCAATGAATTTGCTACCAATGATGCTTTCGTGAATAAAAGCATCTCCTTTTTTTAATTTTCCGTGTGTGTACCATTGTGCCATTCGCGCACTGGTCCCTGTGCCACAAGGAGAACGATCTATAGCTTTATCACCATAGAAAACAGCATTTCTTGCTGTAGATGTGGAATCCAATACAGCTCCGCACCACAGAATATGACTACACGAATGAATGGTTGGATCTTGCGGATGAACAAACGAATATTTTTCGTTGATGTTTTTTCTCAATTGCCTAGCCATGGAAATCAACTGATCGGCACTGAAATATTCTAAACCCTTAAAATTTGCTTGTACATCCACGATGGCATAAAAGTTTCCTCCATAAGCCACATCAACATGAATTGTCCCTAAACCGGGGCATTCTACCTCTAGATTCTCTTGATCTAAATATCCGGCAACGTTCGTCAACTTTACAGAAGAAACACGATCCCCATTCATATGATACTCAATTTCAACCAATCCTGCAGGTGCTTCCATTCTAATTTTTCCAGATGTTTTAGGAACTACTAAACCGGATTCAATAGCAGCAGTTATGGTGCCTATGGTACCGTGACCGCACATAGGTAGGCATCCACTGGTTTCAATAAACAAAACTGCAAAATCATTTTGAGGATCGTGAGGCGGATATAGGATGCTACCACTCATCATGTCGTGGCCTCGGGGTTCAAACATGAGCCCCTTGCGTATCCAGTCGAATTCTTTCAAAAAGTGCTGCCGTTTTTCACTCATGGTATTTCCATCCAAAGCTGGACCGCCAGATACAACTAAACGAACAGGATTGCCGCAGGTATGCGCATCAATGCATTCAAAAACATGACCGGAAAGTTGATGTTTAACTTTTCCCAAGGGGAGCGTGAGGGGCTGCGTCAACATAGATGTACAATTTAAATAAAATGAACGAAATTGAATCTGCAAATACGATGTTATGGAGACCTACGGTAAAATATTGCTAGTGGCTATGCCCATTTTTCTTTTGCTGGTATTGTTTGAGAAATGGTATGGATGGAGAAAGGGAATGGATACGGTACGTCCTATGGACATGGTATCTTCATTAACGTCGGGTGTTACCAATGCAACAAAAGATGTTTTGGGCTTGAGTGTTGCCATTATCAGTTACGGATGGATGGTTGAGCATTTTGCCATTACAAAAATCGAAGAAGGAATTGGTGTTTATGTAATAGCCTTTATCGCGCTGGATTTTTCTGGATATTGGATACACCGCATTCAACACACGACCAATCTCTTTTGGAATGCTCATATCATACATCACAGTAGCGAGGAATTCAATTTAGCATGCGCATTGAGACAAAGTATTTCTGTCTTTGTAAAATTGTTTACATTCTTCCTTTTGCCCGCAGCACTATTAGGAGTACCTGGAAATGTGATTGCTATTGTAGCCCCTTTGCACTTGTTTATTCAGTTCTGGTATCATACACAGCACATTGGCCGAATGGGATTTTTAGAAAATATTATCGTTACTCCCTCACACCACAGGGTGCATCATGCCATCAATCCGGAGTATATCGACAAAAACTATTCTCAGGTTTTTATCATCTGGGATAAATTATTTGGCACGTTCAAGGAGGAGCAAAAAGAAATTCCTCCTGTTTATGGCATAACAAGGCCAGCAGCGACTTGGAATCCATTAAAAATTAATTTTCAACACTTGTTTTTACTAATCCGCGATGCATGGAGAACAAAAAATTGGAATGATAAACTGCGAATCTGGTTCATGCCTACAGGTTGGAGACCTGCTGATGTTGCACAACAATACCCCGTGTATAAAATTGATGATGTTTTTGGATTTGAGAAATACAACCCTCAAGTAAGTAAAGGATTGCAAGTCTGGATATACATTCAATTGTTTTTTTTACTGCTGTTTATATCGTTTTTGTTCGCTAACCTCTCCGCAATTGGAAGTCCGGGTATTTTTTGGTACAGTGGATTTATTTTTTTGTTTGTATACGCTATGACGGAATTGATGGATGGCAGCAAGCAGGCTTATCTATGGGAAGGGTTGAAATGCGGAATTGGAATATACTTACTCTACCAATTCAAAGGCTGGTTTGGAGCTGATCAATACGTAAGTATAGCAGATACGTTTGTGCTTTTTTATTTATTGGTTTCGATGTACTTCTCCATACATTTCAATTTAAAACGCTCTCATTCAACAATTCGGTGAATCAGCAATGGATTTTCTAGCTTCAATTCATCTGGTAGAAATTCGTCAGGGAAGTTTTGAAATGCCATGGGTCTTGCAAAACGCTTGATGGCATCTGGACCAACAGAAGTAAACCGTGAATCTGTAGTTGCCGGGAATGGTCCCCCGTGGTGCATAGCATGGCAAACTTCTACACCAGTAGGAACTCCGTTTAAAATGAGGCGACCGCATTTCTCCTTGATCTCATCGACCAATTCAGTATGCAATTCCAATTCCTCGGGTGTTGCCAGCAGTGAGGTTGTGAGCTGACCTTCAATAGATGACGCTACAGCTTTCATCTCCTTGGAATCAGCGCAAGTAACGACCAATGAAAAAGGTCCAAAGACTTCTTGATGCAGTAATGGGTTTTTTAAAAACGCTTGCGCGGAAGTTTTAGCGATTACTGCATGAACTCCATTTTCACCATCGTTGTTTGGCGTTAATGATTGAACTGAAGGCTGCAAAAGCATATCAGTTGATTTTGCTTGATACGATTTTTCGATGCCTTCGTGCAACATGTTGCCCAGCTTAATGGATTGAATTTTTTCAGCAAGTTGCTCAGTGAAGCTGTCTAAATAAACGGATTCAATGCCTATAATGATTCCAGGGTTCGTGCAGAACTGACCAACACCTAATGTGATTGAATCTGCATACATCTGTGCTATGCCGGAAGGATTTGATTTTAACTTGTCTGGAAAGAGGTACACTGGATTTACACTCCCCATTTCTGCAAATACAGGAATGGGCTCTTTGCGTTGGTTTGCCCAATTGAACAAAGCCATACCCCCTTGGTATGAACCCGTAAAACCAACAGCTTTTGTGCGCGAGTGCATCACCAAAGCTTGTCCCACTTCATGTGAAGCACCATAGAGATGAATGAAGATATTCGGATTCAATCCTTCCGATTGGATTGCCTTTTGAATAGCGGATGCCACCATGGAAGAGGTCTGTGGATGCGCAGGATGTGCTTTAACTACCACGGTACATCCTGCAGCAAGAGCAGATGCTGTATCTCCACCTGCAGTTGAATAGGCATATGGAAAATTGCTGGATCCAAATACAACAACGGGACCGATGGGAACCAACATTTTCCGAATATCTGGTCGAGGTGGTGTACGATCTGGAAGTGCAGATGTGATTCTTGCTTCAAGCCAGTCGCCTTTAACACAAGCATCCGCGTAGCTATTCAATTGGTAAATGGTTCTTGCTCTTTCGCCTTTTAATCTTGCCTCAGGGAGATGGGTTTCTTGCATGGTTGTTTGTATCAACTCATCGCCAAGCTTTTCAATTTCCAGTGCAATGGCTTTCATTAACGAGGCTCTAGATTTCAAAGGAAGTTTTGAGAACGATTTGAAAGCCAAATACGATTGCTCCAAAGCCTCTTGAATCTGATCTTGGGTTGCGTCTTGATACATGATTATAATTTTGGTCGGGTTTTAATTCCATCCCGAATAACGTTCAATATTCTCTCTCTTTCTTCTCCAATTAATGGTAGTCGTGGGGCACGAACATGTTCTGAACCAATGCCCTCCTCAGCAGCTGCAAGTTTGATGTATTGCACCAGCTTGGGATGAATATCCAGTTCAAGCAAAGGCATGAACCAGCGATATAGTTTGATGGCTTCGTCCATCTTACCTTGCTTAACAAGATTGTATAAAACCACAGTCTCTTTTGGAAATGCATCCACCAATCCCGCAACGAGTCCATCTGCCCCCAAAGCCAATTCTTCAACTGTAAGTGGGTCTACTCCACAAAGAATGGCAAAACGATTTCCAAATCGATTTTTTAATCGAGTAATATTGGTTACATCTCGAGTGGACTCTTTGATGGCATTGATGTTGGGAATTTCAGCGAGTTCCGCAAACATAGCCAACGTAACATCAATTTTATAATCGACCGGATTATTGTAAATCATTACCGGAAGATTCGTGGATGTTGCTACTGCTTTGAAAAAATTTACTGTTTCTCTATCGTCGGCCTTGTAGCGCATGGGAGGAAGCAACATCAATCCATCAGCACCCCATTCAGAAGCAAGCTTCGCTTGAGCAACAGCTTCACGGGTTGATCCTTCGGCTATGTTCATGATAACCGGAATTTTTCCCAAAAGTTTTTTGACTGAGAATTCTACCAAGCTTTTCTTCTCATCGAGTGTTAGGGTGCTCGCCTCTCCCAATGAGCCTCCAATGATAATGCCATGAATACCAGCCTCTACCTGGGCATTCAAGTTCTTTTCATACATCGAAAGATCAACCTGGTCGTTGGCATCAAAAGGAGTGAGTAATGCAGGAAACACTCCTTTCCATTCAAATGAAGACATACGCGTTTTTTTTCAAACATAGTAAAAAATACCACTCGTCAATTTTGATTGTTTGGTCACCGATAGTTCCGCTCTTTGTTTCTATCTTTAATCGAATCTTTAATGCAATGGCTTGATTGAACAGGAATTGATATCGCGACTAAAAGCAGGTGATGGTATTGCTTTCAAAGAACTGGTTGAAACCCGACAATCTTTGGTTTTTAACACGGTATTGGGACTGTTGCAAAACCATGAGGATGCAGAGGATGTTACCCAGGATGTTTTTATCAAAGTTTTTGAATCGATTGAGCAGTTTAAAGGGGAATCAGCCCTATCCACATGGATCTATCGAGTAGCTGTAACTACTGCGCTAGAGTTTTTGAGAAGAAAAAAAAGAAAAAAAAGATTTGGATTCCTCAGTCCCATTTTTGGAGAAGAAAACGAACAAACCCTAGAATTGCCTGATTTTCATCACCCTGGAGTGAGTTTAGACAACAAAGAGAAGGCTTCTATTCTGTTCAAAGCAATTAAAGAACTTCCTGAAAATCAACAAATTGCATTTCTTCTTAACAAAGTTGAGGGTTTGAGTTATCAGGAGGTAGCAGAAATTATGAAAACCAGCCTTTCAGCAGTAGAATCTTTACTGCATCGGGCTAAAACAAACCTAAAAGAAATACTAAAAAAAATATATAACTTGAACGAGTAGCGCAATATCCTTTCGCGAAAGTCATCTATAATACCACAGCATATGTCAAAAAGCTACAAAATAGAGGAAATCATCAACAGCCTGGAAGGGCTCAAGCGGGCAGAACCCTCTCCTTTTCTTTTTACCCGTATCCAAGCAAAAATGGTCAGGGAGGAAGAATCGGCCAGCATGTCTTTTCTGCGCTTGATCACAAAACCTGCTTTTGCACTTGGAATGGCTCTTGTTCTGCTTGGCATTAATGGCTATTTGATATTTGGAGATTCCCGCACTGAAATATCCGCAAGTGAGTTTGGTCAGCCCCTTGCTGTAGAATACGTTCAACTTACCAACAATCCTTACGAAAACGGAGAATTGCCATGATTAGTCAAAAACGATACAAGTGGTTAATTTTTCTGATTTTGGTTCTCGTGATCAGCAATTCACTTATGGCTTTTCTCTTCTTTTTTGGGAAAGACAAGGACATGAAGAAAAAAGGCGATGATCCTTCCGCTGTATTTTACAAAACAGTCGGTTTAGATTCAACTCAAATCGGAACATTCAAGTCAATGAAAGATTCTTTTATTGCAGAAATGAAACCGCATTGGTCAGAAATGAGAAAATTAAAAGATAGTGTGTATTTAAATATGGGTAAAGGCCCAAATGATTCTACTGTTCTTTCGTTGATCAACAAAATGGCAGAAAAAAATAAAGAGATTGAAACCAAAACATTCAATCACTTTACTTCACTTCGAACACTTTGCACCTCTGATCAGCAAACACGATTTGATACACTTGTTCCCAAATTCTTGAACAGAAACAACAGAAATAGGCGATAGATTGAAATCTTCGTACTTTCTATTTCTTAACTTTTCGAATGGCTTCCTCCACCAAAGGTTCTAAAACTTTATATCCCTCAACTGTAGGATGAACACCGTCGTTTGCATATTCTGCTTTCATTCCTTTTTTATCGTTTACAACAGCAGAGTATAAGTCGAGGTAATAGTACCCTTCCGCACCAGCAAAATTTTTGATCTCGTCATTTAACGCAATGACTTTATCAGCAGGCTCCAATCCGGGTCGCCATTTAAATTCATTCGCAGGGAGTACAGAGCAGAGAATGACTTTTATCTTATTTTGTCTTGCCAACTGTGCAATAGCCTTGAT
>JAULVY010000207.1:0-413 GCA_032110825.1 Chitinophagaceae bacterium
TACTGATAATGCAGATATGATTGCTGCAACAGGATATTATAAATTTTTAAGTGGTTATCGGGCTCCGCTATCGATCAGTGCATCAGCACGCGCAAGTTGGTAAAAATCCTTCTATGCCCAACAGTTATTTTCAGTTTAAACAGTTTCGGATTGAGCAGGATTCATGTGCGATGAAAGTAACAACCGATGCCTGTGCGTTTGGTGCTTGGGTTGCATCTTTATTTCCTAATTCTAAATCGGTTTTGGATGTGGGCGCAGGAACAGGGTTGCTTTCGTTGATGATGGCTCAGTCAGGTGCAGAAACAATAGATGCCGTTGAGATTGAACAGTCTTGTTTTATGCAGATGAAAGAGAATATGGATCAATCGGTTTTTACCAACCAAATACATCCCTTGTTAGGAGATTTCCTTCAA
>JAULVY010000207.1:423-6142 GCA_032110825.1 Chitinophagaceae bacterium
AAATAAGCAAACAATATGAGTTGATTCTTTCAAACCCTCCTTTTCATGAAAATCAACTTAAATCCGATTCAAGATCCATCAATTTAGCAAGACACTCAGATGCCATGCCTCTGAATCTGTTTTTCCAAAAATCAAAATCGGTTTTAGATCCAAACGGATCTTTGTGTGTGTTGATCCCGTTTTATAGAAAAAAAGAAACATTGGATTTGGCAGCCGAAGTTGGATTGTGCGGTAAACAGCTGATCGACTTGCATCATGATGCTAATCATGCTGCATTTAGAACCTTTATCCATTTTTCGCAAAATCAAGAGGAGCTGAAGGAAGAACACTTATTCATATATGAGCGGGAAAATCAATACAGTCAAAGGTTTAAATCGCTGATCGCCCCCTACTACCTGCATGTATAGATTTCAAGGGGCTTGTATTATCTTTGCAGGATAATTTTTACCATGAGCATGTTGCTGGAAATCAATTGGGGAGCTGTTGGACTTCAAGTAGGTCAGTTAATTCTTTCTTTATCGATACTTGTTATTCTCCATGAATTGGGGCATTATATACCTGCAAAAATTTTTGGATGCAGGGTTGAAAAGTTTTTCTTGTTTTTTGATCCCTGGTTTTCGGTGGTGAAGAAAAAAATTGGTGATACCGTTTACGGTATTGGATGGTTGCCATTGGGTGGCTATGTAAAAATTGCCGGCATGGTGGATGAGAGCATGGACAAAGAACAATTAAAACAACCGGCACAATCGTGGGAGTTTAGAAGCAAGCCAGCCTGGCAGCGACTCATCATCATGATTGGTGGAGTTACGGTAAATGTTTTGTTGGCGTTTTTCATTTATGCCATGGTCCTTTACACCTGGGGCGAAACGAAGCTTCCCAATAAAAGTCTGAACAGCGGTGTTTGGGTTGTAGATTCTGTAGTGAATGAAGTTGGATTGAAGACAGGCGATAAAATACTTGCTGTGAATGGCGAGCCAGTCCCTTATTTCGAAGATTTGAATGCGGCTTTGTTGCTAGGAGAAACCATGATGGTTGAGCGAGATGGTAAAGAAGTAGAACTGGTGATCCCGATTAATTTCATTGAAAAAATTGTTGAAAAAGGAAAGAGAGCCATCTTGTTGATGCCCCGTGTGCCCTGTATTGTTGGCGAGGTGAGTCCAGAGTCTGCTGCATTTAAAAATGGACTTCTTGCAAAAGACAAGATCGTTGGTATTGATTCAATGCGCATTGATTTCTTTGATCAGGTGAAACCGGCCATTGTCAATCGCGCTGGAGATACGGTTGTATTGCATGTGATGAGAGAAGGAAAGGAAATGAGCATAACAACTTCGATTAGCAAAGAAGCCTCCATTGGATTTTTCCCTGGTGTACCTTCTATGGATGAAATGAGTGAAGCTGGACTCTATCAATTTGAAACCAAGAAATATAGCTTCCTTGGATCATTCCCTGCAGGTGTTGCCAAGTCGGTAGAGAAACTTGGGTTTTATGTAGCGCAATTCAAAAAGATTTTAAATCCCTCTACAGGTGCATACAAGGGGCTAGGAGGATTTAAATCCATGGGCTCTATCTTCCCCAAGTATGGATGGGATTGGGAGGTGTTTTGGAATATTACGGCATTCTTCTCCATTGTACTGGCCTTTATGAACTTATTGCCTATACCAGCATTGGATGGTGGACATGTTGTATTTACCTTGATTGAAATGATCACCGGTCAAAAACCCAGTGAGAAGTTTTTGGAATACGCCCAGATTGTGGGAATGGTCTTGCTGTTTGGATTGATGATTTATGCCAATGCAAACGACTGGCTTGGCTGGGGCCGAGGGCGATAATAAAAAATTAAATATTAATCAGCGAAGCTGCAAAGTTTCTTGCTTCGCCATCGCTTTCGAGGTATTCTTCGAGTGTGGGTTTTTCGATGAACGTAACGTTGTCCATTGTTCGCTCGATGACCTCTGTCATATCCAAAAATCCGAGTCGATTTTTTAGGAATCCATAAACCGCCAACTCATTAGCGGCATTGAGAATACACGGAAGATTTCCGCCTTTGTGTAAAGCCGTCATGGCCAATCCTAAGTTTCTAAACGTTTTGATATCTGGAGGATCAAAAGTCATCACAGCAGACTTTGTAAAATTAAATCGAGGAAAATCAGTTGGAATTCTTCTCGGATACGTCATAGCATATTGAATGGGCAATTTCATATCCGGAATTCCCATTTGCGCTTTGATGCTATTGTCTTTAAACTGCACCATGCTGTGGATGATGCTCTGAGGATGAATAACCACTTCAATTTGGGATGGAGCTAAATTGAACAACCATTTGGCTTCAATCATTTCCAAGCCCTTGTTCATCAATGTAGATGAATCGATGGATATTTTTGCACCCATACTCCAGTTGGGGTGCTGGATAGCATGCTCTCGTTTTACATTGACCAGGTAGTTGGGTTTCTTCCCGACAAAAGGACCACCAGAAGCAGTAAGAATTATTTTTTCAATGGGATTCGCTTCCTCTCCTACCAGGCATTGAAAAATGGCAGAGTGCTCAGAGTCGACAGGAATAATAGAAACACCTTTCTCAGCAGCTTTGGTCATCACAACATCTCCAGCTACAACCAAAGTCTCTTTATTTGCAAGCGCAATGGTTTTACCTGCTTCAACGGCACGCAGTGTAGGCATGAGTCCAGCGAAACCTACAATCCCTGCCATCATCAAATCATAACAATCCATGGCTGCAGCCTCCTCTAATCCTTTTTCACCAGCTAGAATTGTGATATCCTTTCCTTGCAAGGCTTCCTTTACCAATATGTATTTGGATGTATCGGTAATGACCACTACATCCGGATTAAACTCAAGCGCTTGCGCGA
This sequence comes from Chitinophagaceae bacterium, assembly GCA_032110825.1. Lineage (GTDB taxonomy): Bacteria > Bacteroidota > Bacteroidia > Chitinophagales > Chitinophagaceae > Pollutibacter. Next base: position 3,285 of record JAULVY010000207.1, read on the forward strand.
TTAATACTTCGTGGTTGGAATGGGCTGTTAGGATTGCTGCTGTAAATAGATCGGGATTCGACTTGACGACTTCCAGCGTTTGTTTTCCGATGGAGCCTGTTGATCCGAAAATACCAATTCGCTTTCGGGAAGGCATGGGTAGCTCTTCCTGACTGAATTGATATGAAAAGTCGAATTCCATGCGGTAAATTTATACGAGTTTACCCATCTTTTCAAGTTCTGATGCAATCTTGCGGTCGTTGCTCAATCGGGGCACCTTGTTTTGTCCACCGAGCTTACCCTGACCTTTCATATACTGTATAAATGAATCTTTGGGAAGAGGTCGAATCACCAAGGGTTTCAGAATATTTCCTTTGATAAGATCATCGTAGTAAATATTTTTCTTCCGCATGTTCTCATCCACTTTCAATGCAAAACGTTCCAAATTACGAGGTGATGACTCAAACTCTACAAACCATTCGTGGTAGGACTGCCCTTCGTTTTGAGCAACAAAAGGCGCTACGGTGAATTCAACCACTTTAAGACCTTCTTCATCAGCTGCTTTCATCAGGCTGTATTCGACTTCCTCTCCGATAACATGTTCACCAAATGCTGAGATGAAATGCTTAATGCGACCGGTTACTACTATACGGTAGGGATTGAGAGAAACAAACTTGACGGTATCACCGATATTATAACCCCAAAGTCCTGCATTGTTGTTGATGATGAGTGCATAGTTTTCTCCCAGCTTCACATCGTGAAGTCGGAGTCGCGTTGGATTTTCATTAAACACCTCTCCGGCAGGAATGAATTCAAAGAAGATACCTGAATCGGTGTTGAGGAGGAGACCCTCTTCATCCCGACTATCTTGAAATGCGAAAAATCCTTCGGAGGCTGGAAAGGTTTCAATGGTATCTACAGGTCGGCCGATGCTTTCTAATAATTTGGCTTTATAGGGCGTGAAGTTCACACCACCGTGGACCAAAACTTTGAATTCAGGAAAGAGTTCTCCTATTTTCTTACCTGTTTTTTGCGTGAGTCTATCGAAATACATCTGCATCCAAGGTGGGATGCCGCTGATCAGGGTCATGTTTCGGTTGAAGGTTTCCTCAACAATTTTATCCAGTTTGGTTTCCCAATCTTCAATGCAATTGGTTTCAAAGCTTGGAAGTTGGTTTTTTCTGAGGTATCCGGGGATATGGTGGTTTACAATTCCGCTTAAGCGACCGGTTGGAATATCGGCTATGCGGTCGAGCGTAGGTGACCCAGATAGAAATATCATATTCCCATTGGTAAAATCAGATTCGCCTGTAGTGGCTATATAATTGAGCAGGGCATTTCGGGCTGTGTTGATGTGGTTGGGAATGGAGTCTGAGCTGATGGGAATGTATTTGGCACCGCTGGTAGTTCCGGAAGTTTTAGCCAGGTAGATGGGTTTTCCGGGCCAGAGTATATTGTGCTTTCCTTCTTTGATTTGGGTGATGTAGGAGGAAATTTTTTCGTAATCGCGGATGGGTACTGCCTGTGTAAACGATTGATAGTCTGATATTTCCGAAAAATGATGGTCGCGACCAAACTGGGTCTTCGAGGCTTTTTTTATCAGGGAGTTGAAAATGGACGTCTGATCTTCAAGAGCTGTTTGTTTTGAGCTTTGTATTTTCCTGAAAACAAATTGGGCAAAGGGTTTTGCCAAATAGGATTTAATCTTCATATTCAAGCTCTTGTGGAGGAGAACAAAGATAAACTCCCCTATGCAAATCCACCCCGGAATTGGGTAATAAATTTTGAATTCAAACTTGGGCAAAACTGAATTTCTCCCTACCTTTGCACTCCTAAATTTTGTAGAATCATGTTTGCAATAGTAAAGATAGCCGGACAGCAGTTTAAAGTGGAAGCGGGTCAGCAATTGTATGTCCCCCATCTTACCGGTAAAGCCGGAGACAGGATCGAAATCGCCGATGTATTGTTGATTGACAATGCCGGAAAGTTAACCGTTGGAAAAGACGTAAAAGAGAAAGTGAGTGCAGAAATTCTTTCCGAAGTTCAAGGCGATAAAGTGATTGCATTCAAAATGAAAAGAAGAAAAGGTTTCCGCAAGAAAATCGGTCACCGTAAATTGTATACCAAGATCAGGATCGAAAGCATTGCCTGATTCATTTGATAAAAATTAAATCCAAACGTCATGGCACATAAGAAAGGTGAAGGCAGTGTAAAGAACGGACGCGATTCACAAAGCAAAAGATTAGGTATTAAAATTTTTGGTGGACAACCCGCTATTTCTGGTAATATCATTTTGAGGCAGCGTGGCACAGAATATCATCCTGGAAAGAATGTTGGACTAGGCAAAGACTTTACCATTTTTGCAACTACGGATGGCGTTGTTGAGTTCAGAAAATCGAAGAATAATAAAACCTTCGTTTCCGTTAATCCGGTTGTAACTGCCGGATAATCACCGACTCATAAAATATTTTTTTGCAGATTCGGAAAAGTGTTTATACTTTTACCCTGTTATTCATTTTTCTAACCATTAAATTCTAAACAAAATGGCAACTGCAAAAAAAGCTGCAAAGAAAAAAGCTGCTCCTAAAAAAGCCGCTAAGAAAGCTGCAAAAAAAGCTGCTCCTAAAAAAGCTGCTAAGAAAGCCGCCCCTAAAAAGAAGGCTGCTAAAAAAGCTGCTAAGAAGAGATAATCTTTCTTCAGAGCAAAGAATAATGGTCCCGCTTCGGCGGGACTTTTTTTTGTAACCTAGTCTACCACTGGATTTGCTGCTATGGATTAAAGACTAACTTTACTCCCTAAATACATTTACGTTGTCGGTTTCCAACAGTGCTATTTCAGATATGTTTGGCTTGCTCAGCAAGTTGATGGACATACATCA
>JAULVY010000208.1:0-2805 GCA_032110825.1 Chitinophagaceae bacterium
CGTTGAAGACCGACGAGGGTACTGTGTTTGATATAGAATATCATTTTGATGCAGCCGATATCGAACCCATGATTACGTATGGAACAAATCCGGGCATGGGTATTGGTATTACTGCTCGAATTCCTTCGGCAGAAGATATTGATGCTGGTAAAGCCAGTTTTGCAAAATCATTGCAATACATGGGATTTCAGGAAAGTGAACCGATGTTGGGCAAGAAAATTGATTATGTATTCATCGGTAGTTGCACCAACGGTCGCATCGAAGATTTTCGTGCATTTGCATCGATTGTAAAAGGAAGAAAAAAAGCAGATCATGTTATAGCTTGGGTTGTACCTGGATCTCATCACGTGGAAAAACAAATTCACGATGAAGGAATTTATGATATTCTAACCGAAGCCGGATTTGAATTGCGTCAGCCAGGATGTTCTGCTTGCTTGGCCATGAACGACGATAAGATCCCCGCAGGGAAATATGCTGTTAGCACGAGCAATAGAAATTTCGAAGGTCGCCAGGGACCCGGTGCTCGCACCTTATTAGCAAGTCCCTTGGTTGCCGCCGCCGCAGCAATTACCGGTGAAGTAACTGATCCAAGAACCTTAATCTCTTAAAGCAAGCAAATGGCTTACGATAAATTTACCGTATTAAAGTCCACAGCAGTTCCGTTGCCCATTGAAAATGTGGATACGGATCAAATCATTCCTGCACGGTTTTTGAAAGCAACCAAGCGTGAAGGATTTGGAGATAATTTGTTTCGCGATTGGCGGTACAATACCGACGATACACCAAAGAAAGATTTTGTATTGAATAATGCTATCTATTCGGGTAAGATTTTAGTGGGAGGAAAAAATTTTGGTAGTGGAAGCAGTCGCGAACACGCAGCCTGGGCTATTTATGATTATGGATTCCGTTGTGTAGTCTCAAGTTTTTTTGCCGATATCTTCAAAAATAATTCCATGAACATTGGCATTTTACCGGTGCAGGTTTCGGAATCATTTTTAGAAAAAATATTCAAAGCCATTGAAGCAGACCCGAATGCTGAGTTTGAGGTAAACTTACAGGAGCAAAAAATTACAATTGGTACAACCGGAGATTCGGAGTCTTTTGAAATTAATGGATACAAGAAGCACAACTTAATGAATGGATTTGATGATATCGATTACTTGCAATCCATGAAAGAGGAAATTTCTGTCTTCTCTAAAAACAGCCGTTATTAAGCGCAAGTCATCCATGCCCAGCAAATCGCGCTATATTGAAATCATGGACACCACCCTCCGGGATGGTGAGCAAACCAGCGGTGTTTCGTTTTCAGCGTCTGAAAAACTCACAATTGCACAATTGTTGCTGACAGAAATAAAAGTCGACCGCATTGAAATTGCTTCGGCTCGAGTTTCTGAAGGTGAATTTGATGCCGTAAAAAAAATCACACGCTGGGCGAAGTCGAAAGGTTTATTGAAAAAAATCGAAGTCTTAACTTTTGTGGATGGTCATGTGTCTATCGATTGGATGACCAAAGCCGGGGCCAAGGTGATGAATTTATTGACCAAAGGTTCATTGAATCACCTCACGCATCAATTGAAAAAAACTCCTCAACAGCATTTCACGGAAATAGCAAACGTAATCAGTCAGGCTCGTAAAAAAGGAATAGAGTGTAATGTGTATTTAGAAGATTGGAGCAATGGTATGCGTCATTCGCCTGATTATGTTTTCCAGTATTTGGATTTCATTACCAAACAACCGGTGAAGCGCGTAATGCTTCCAGATACACTAGGTGTATTGGAGCCCCATGAAGTGCGAGCCTTTATAGAACAGATCGTTTCTAGGTATCCAAAAACACATTTTGATTTTCATGGTCACAACGATTATGACTTGGGGACTGCCAACGTTCTTGAAGCTGTAAAAGCAGGTGTTCAGGGAATTCACCTTACTGTGAATGGGATGGGTGAACGAGCGGGGAATGCACCTTTGGCCAGTGCAGTGGCAGTATTGCATGATTTCATGCCTAACGTAAAAACCGGAGTTGCTGAGAAATCGCTTTATCAAGTTAGCAAGCTGGTTGAAACTTTTTCAGGATTCAGGGTACCGGTGAACAAACCTGTTGTGGGTGAAAATGTATTTACACAAACAGCAGGCATTCATGCCGATGGAGATAAAAAGAATAATCTGTATTACAATGATTTGATGCCCGAGCGTTTTGGCAGACAGCGTAAATATGCTTTAGGCAAAACCAGCGGTAAGTCTAATATCGAAAACAACCTCGCTCAACTGGGAATCGAATTGGGTGACGCTGAATTGAAAAAGGTTACGCAACGGATTATTGAACTGGGCGATAAAAAAGAAGTGGTTACGCAATCGGATCTTCCTTATATTATTTCAGATGTGTTGGACAGCAGTGCAATTCAAGAGAAAGTGAAGATTGAAAATTATGTACTCACGCACTCTAAAGATTTGAAACCATCCGTTACACTCCAAATCGATATTCGAGGTGAAGTTTTTGAAGAGCATGCTCAGGGTGATGGTCAATACGACGCATTCATGAATGCTTTAAGATCGATATACAAGAAAAAGAAATTGACTTTGGCGGTACTCACCGATTATGCGGTTCGTATACCACCGGGTGGAAAGAGCGATGCGCTTTGCGAAACCATTATTACGTGGGATTACAAAGGCCGAGAATTCAAGACACGTGGTTTGGATAGTGATCAAACGGTGGCAGCCATCAAAGCCACTCAAAAAATGTTAAACCTATTGTGAGTTATGCATAAAAAAATTCTCATTGTTCCTGGAGATGGAATTGGACAAGAAGTT
>JAULVY010000209.1:0-6694 GCA_032110825.1 Chitinophagaceae bacterium
CTATTTGGACCTGTTACTTCAACTTCAATATAGCTTAGTCCTCTCACACCGGTATCAATTGAAGGGGTGTCCATGCTGATCATTGCTGTATCGCTGATCAAAACCACATCTGCTTCTAATAGTTTTTTATGGCTGGTGACAAATTTGGCCAGATTTGGAGAACCTATTTCCTCTTCCCCTTCAATGCAGAATTTGATATTGGTTTTGAGCGAGTTTGTTTTTGTCATTACTTCCAGTGCTTTCACATGCATGAAAAACTGCCCCTTATCGTCACATGCCCCTCTAGCAAATATTTTACCATCTCGGATTACCGGTTCAAACGGGCCGCTATTCCACAACTCCAATGGATCGGCAGGTTGAACATCGTAATGGCCATACACCAATACTGTGGGTAGATTGGGGTCGACTATTTTTTCTGCATATACAATGGGATGTCCGGGTGTTTCATAAATTTTAGCTTGATCAACACCCGCTTCCTCCAAAAACTGTTTCACCTTTTCGGCACACACGCGCATATCTTCTTTATTCTCTGATTTGGCGCTGATGGATGGAATCCGAAGCAATGCCAAAAGTTCTTCTAAAAATCTCTCCTTGTGCTCTCCAATGTAATTTGAAATCATAGTTAGTGTATTTAGTACACATTAGAAGTGTAAATTCCAATAAAAATTTTTCTAATTCAAAAGCCTCCCTATATTTGAGCCACGATTGCGTGTCATATCTCAGCCTTTGTGAATCCAACCAGCTTTGTTTGGGAGATTTTGCAAAGGCTGAACCTATTTTAGGGGTTACTGTTTTCTAAATTGCTGTAATCTTTCCTCTACATATTTCCAATTAACAACCTTGAACCAGTTGGTAATATACTCTGCTCTTCTATTTTGATATTTTAAATAGTAGGCATGTTCCCACACGTCTAGTCCCAACAACGGCGATCCTTTGATTGGTGAAACATCCATAAGAGGATTGTCTTGGTTGGGAGTTGAACCTATTTGGAGATTGTATTTCTCATCTACATACAACCAGGCCCATCCACTTCCAAAACGCCCCATTGCGGATTCTGTAAGTTTAGATTTGAACTGATCCATACTGCCAAAACTAGAAATGAGTGACTGTTTTAAAAGTCCATCATGTAATTCAGTTCCCGAAGCATGCATGGTTTTCCAAAAGAGTTCGTGGTTGTAATGACCACCGCCATTATTTCTCAACTTTGCTGAATTGGTAGAAATATTTTTAAAAAGGATTTCCAAATTGGAGATGCCATTGGCTTCTGCTGCAATAGCTTCATTTAGATTTTTAGTATAGGCTGCAGCATGTTTAGTATAATGAATTTCCATTGTAGCTGCATCGATAATGGGTTCTAAAGCATCATATGCGTAGGGAAGAGGCGTTTGCTGAAAAACCAGTTGTTGTGGTGAAGTACTTGCTTGTGCTTCCGAAGAAATTGAACCTGCAAGTCCAACCGCAATTGAAGTTTTGATGCTGTTTTGAATAAATATTCTTCTGGATGATCTCGGCATAAAAATAAATTTATGGTTCAAATGGATGATGTTTTGTTTTTAAACAGCATACTTGCTTTTATTTTCCTAAACAGCCTAAAGTAAAATTCGTTATTAAACAGTTGAGAATCGTTAAGCGCTTTGTATGTAAGAAATACGCCAATAGGAAGCAAGGTAAGACTGGATAACCAAATCCCCCAAAACGGGGATAAAATTTCTTGCCGGGCAAATTTTTCACCAAACATATTGAGCAAATGATAGATAAGAAAAAACGAAACGGCTACAACCAAAGGCATTCCAAGGCCTCCTTTCCGAATGATGGAGCCCAATGGAGCACCTATGATGAATAAAACCATGCATGCAAAAGACAATGCAAATTTTTTATTCCATTCGATGTCAAATAAGTTTCGATCAAAACTTCGTTGTTTGTGATCTGCCGCAATCAGGTCCAACGATGTTTTCATCAAATTCATCTTATCGGCTGCCTTGGTGAACACAATATTGATTACTGAATCATTGAGCAAATTGGAATAAGAGGTTATGGTATCGGAAACCGAAACATCCATTGGCTTCCAGGCTTTAGTAAAATACTTACCAAAAAGGAAATAACTGGATACTTCTTTTTCCATGCGGTTCGATTCAATGCGTGCAATTTCTTTGGATATGGAGTCGGATGATTTTTTGAGTTGCTTTACATTGAGCATCTGAAACGAACCCTTGAACATACTGTCGGGTGATTTCAATACATCAAAACTGCTGAGGTCAAATACTTTTTTATATTGCTTAAATCCAAGTCGGTAGTAATCGGTATTGACTGTATTGTATGGACCTCTCTCTTGGTATCTCCATCCATTTTCAAGATCGAATTCCAGAAATTTTTTGTCATCACTTATTTTCATTTCCCCTTTTTCTGCAACAATGATATTGTCTTGCAATGAAAATTGATTTTCGTATACGATGATATTGGAAATGCGATTTCCATCGGGTTCCTTTTTCCCAACTTTGATGGCATATCCTGGAATCTTGGTGTAAAATATTCCCTCTTTAATGTCGAACGCGGGTTTCGCAACGCGAATATCATAGAGCATTGTTGTAAAGCGGAGATTGGCGATGGGTGTGATGTAATTGGCGATGAAAAATGCACAGATGCTAATGGCAAATGAAGCAATCAACAAGGGGCGCATGAATCGCAGCAAGGATATACCTGAAGATTTGATTGCAACCAACTCAAAGCTTTCACCCAAATTTCCAAATGTCATGATGGAAGAAATCAGAATTGAAATGGGAAGGGCATAGGCAATTACCGTAACACTCACATACCCCGTCAATTCTACAATACGTGTAAATTCAAGTCCCTTGCCAACAAGATCATCGATGTATTTCCAGAAAAACTGCATCACCAAAACAAAAACGGTGATGAAAAAGGTCGCTATGAAAGGACCAATAAATGCTTTCAATACCAGTTTATCTAGCTTCTTGAACATGTTCAATTTCCAAGTCGATGGAATAGATCATGCACTTGAACATCCCACAATCGGGTTTGATCAGCAATATCTTTCTTTTCGGCAAAATCTTTGATCACTAAAATAGTTTGACTGCTCACTTCAGACTTTTCTATCGAAAACTCAAAATATTCATTGCTGGGCGCATGCAACCAATGTAAACGAATCCTTTTACCTTCCTCTGCTTCTAGTATTTCTGCTTTTTCCACTGATCCATTCCAGGAAAAACTAAAAACAGTATCTCGCTCGTCAACTTTGTCCGCAAACCATTCTTGTAATCCTGCTGGGGTTGATAGAAATTCAAATAGGATGGATGGTGAACATCGAACCGGATACTCTATTGAAAATAACTGTTTAGACATTTTTAAATTGTATTATACTCAGAAAACCTTTCTCATCATGATCCTTGCAATGATAGAAAAATATCGCAATTGAAAAAATATAATTTCGCGTTTATTTTCAACTTTTTAAATGGGGTTTTCCTCAACTGCGATCTAATTTTCTAACTAATTGAAATTCATAGTATTATATATTTTCCTCCGTCATGTTTTTCTCATTTGCTTGCTTTTAACAATATTTTCGCATGATACGCGTTTTAACCTAGTATCAGTCCCTTTTTTTGAAAACGCTCCTTTAAAATCCGAACCCATGAGCATGCGCCAACTGAGAATCGGTAAGTCTATTACCCATCGAGAATCACCCAGTCTGGAGAAATACCTCCAAGATATCAGCAAGGTGGAAATGATTACGTCCGAAGATGAAATTGAGTTAGCCAAACGAATTCGTCGGGGTGACCAATCCGCATTGGATCGTTTAACAAAAGCCAATCTACGTTTCGTGGTATCGGTAGCCAAGCAATATCAGTTTCAGGGACTTTCTCTATCTGACTTGATTAACGAAGGAAACATGGGACTTATCCGCGCAGCCAAGCGGTTTGATGAAACCAAAGGCTTTCGTTTTATCTCTTATGCTGTCTGGTGGATTCGTCAAAGTATATTACAAGCACTGGCCGATCAATCGCGTATTGTTCGTGTTCCCTTAAATAAAGTTGGTCTTCGCAATAAAGTTGCAAAGGCTGCACAGCAGTTGGAGCAAGAATTTGAACGCGAACCAACTGCCGAAGAACTTTCTGAGCATTTGAATATGGATTTTGAAGAGGTGTCCTCAACCCTGCATTTATCCAGTAGGCATTTGAGTATAGACTCTCCCCTCGGTGAGGATGGTGAGACAACCATGATCGACATTATGGAAAATACCGAAGCCGATCCAACGGATTTGCAATCAACAAAAGAATCGTTGCAATATGAAATTGAACTGGCTTTGAATTCACTTTCCGAAAAACAACAGAAGGTTTTGAAATGCCTTTACGGGATTGATATGGATCGACCAATGGGTATGGAAGACATTGGCACTGAACTAAACTTAACCCGAGAGCGGGTAAGGCAGATACGAGATAAAGCCTTGGCTACACTGAAATTTCATGCCAATGCCATGCGATTAAAAACATTCCTTTAATTTCAAGTTCATTAACCTCCAATTGAAATAATTAACTTTGCCCTCCAAGCAAAGTTTTTTTATGTTTGAAAACCTCAGTGAGAAAATATCCTCTGCCTTTAAACAAATCAAAGGAGAGGGTAGGATTACCGATTTAAACGTTGCCAATACCATCAAAGACATCCGCAAAGCCTTGTTGGATGCTGACGTTAATTTCAAGATTGCCAAAGAATTTACCGATAAGGTAAAAGAAAAAGCCATGGGCCAGAAAGTTCTCACAGCAGTGAGTCCCGGTCAGCTTATGATTAAAATTGTTCAGGACGAACTAACGGCTTTGATGGGCGGAGAAACCAGTGCATTTAATGCCGATGGAAAACCTGCAATCATTTTGATTGCGGGTTTGCAAGGATCTGGTAAAACAACGTTTTCCGGTAAATTGGCAAATCATCTGAAGTCAAAAGGCAAATCGCCACTGTTGGTTGCAGGGGATGTGTATAGGCCAGCTGCGATTGATCAATTAAAGGTATTGGGCCAACAAATTGGTGTTGAAGTTTATGCTGAGCCTGAAAATAAAAACCCCAGAGAAATAGCCGAACACGCCTTGGAACAGGCAAAAGCCCTAAATAAAAATGTAATCATTGTAGATACTGCGGGTAGATTGGCCGTAGATGAAGTGATGATGACTGAAGTGGCTGGACTTAAACAATCGTTGAATCCACAAGAAATTCTTTTTGTGGTTGATTCCATGACGGGACAAGATGCGGTAAATACAGCTAAAGCGTTTAACGATCGCTTAGACTTTACAGGAGTTGTGCTGACCAAGCTCGATGGTGATACACGTGGTGGTGCTGCTTTGTCTATTAAGTACACCGTTCAAAAGCCCATCAAATTCATCAGCAACGGCGAAAAAATGGAAACACTTGATGTGTTTCATCCTGATCGTATGGCTCAGCGGATTTTGGGCATGGGTGATATCACTTCGCTTGTAGAAAAAGCACAAGCCCAGTTTGATGAAGAGCAAGCTAAAAAGCTAGAAAAGAAGATTAAAAAAAATCAATTTGATTTCCAAGACTTCATGGATCAATTGCAGCAGATTAAAAAGATGGGAAACCTCAAAGACGTGATGGGGATGATTCCTGGAATGGGCAAGGCAATGAAAGATATTGACATCAGCGACGACGCCTTTAAAGGAGTTGAAGCCATTATTTCCTCTATGACCCCATTTGAAAGATCCAATCCAGATGCAATCGATCCCAATAGAAAAAAACGGATCGCCAAGGGTTGTGGTCGGGATATCAACGAAATCAACCAATTCTTCAAGCAATTTGACCAGATGAAGCAAATGATGAAGGGAATGGCCAATATGCCGGGGTTGCCTCGAATGGGCATGAAACGGTAATAAAATAAGCAGGTATTGAATTTTGAATATTGGGGGGAAAGCCTTAATTTCGTCCTCCATTTATTGATTCACCCACTAAAAATTTTTATTTTTTATGGCTGTTAAAATTCGACTCCAGCGTCACGGGAGCAAAAAGCGTCCCTTTTATTTTATCGTAGTTGCTGATGCCCGCGCACCCCGCGATGGCAAATTCATCCAGAAAATTGGAACCTACAATCCCCTCACTTATCCCGCAACGGTTTTGATTGACAGGCAAAAAGCATTGGATTGGTTAAGTCAAGGTGCACAACCAACCGACACTGTTAGAAAGATCCTTTCTACCAAGGGAGTTCTTTACCTCAAGCATTTGTTGCGTGGAGTTGGACTCGGTTTGTTTGATGAAGCAACGGCTATGACCAAGTTTGAGACTTGGTTCCAAGAACAAGAAAGCAAATTTAAGGCTCGCCAAGAGGCAGCTGCTCGCGAGCGCCGTGACAGACGCCGTGCTGAACAAAGCCCAAGACGACCAAGGCCTGCAGCTCCTGCAGCTGCTGAAGGACCCGAAGAGGCACCTGCAGCAGAATAAATTATATTCAAAAAAAGTAAAGCCTCGTCACAAGCGAGGCTTTTTTTATGGCAAACCAATACATCAGCATCGGAAAATTTGTGGCAACCTTTGGAGTTAAAGGTCAGCTTGTATTGGAACATGATTTAGGTGAGGGAGCCACTCTGGAAGGAATTGAAGCTGTTTTTATTGAAGAAAACAGCGGCTCTTTTATTCCCCATTTTTTAGAATCTCATTCGGTTAAGAGCCACCATGAATTTCA
>JAULVY010000210.1:0-10042 GCA_032110825.1 Chitinophagaceae bacterium
TTAACGCCTGGTTGCTGCTTCGGGGTTTGAGGACCTTGCCAGCGCGAATAGACCGCATCACGAATTCAACGCAGAAAGTCCTGGTATTTTTAAAAACCCATCCTCGGGTTGAAAAGCTTCTTTTCCCTTTGGATCCCAGTTTCCCTCAGTATGCATTAGCTAAATCACAAATGAAAAACGCATGTGGACTGATTACCATTTATCTGAAGTGTGAACGCATTGAAGAGGTTGAAACGTTTTGTAATCGCTTAAAGCATTTTCGCATAGCGGTAAGTTGGGGTGGTCATGAATCGCTTGTCATTCCAAAATGTGCTGGAGTGCAGCCTGCTGATTTTAATATTAAGGATGAGAACCACCGCATGATCCGAATTTATGTGGGTCTGGAAGAGCCTGATTTTTTGATTGATGATCTTCGTCAGGCTTTTGAAACCTTATGATGGTGTAAGCGGTTATTTGTGATGACGAATGATTTTGTCAATCCCCCCATTTATTGAATCTTTGCAGTGAATTTGGCCCTTAGCCGGATCGCATACAACAGAATTTCATGAAATCGACCAATTTTCTTTCTATAGTATTCATTTTCAGCATCTTTTCAGTAACCGGGCAAGATAACAAGTGGGATCTAAGGCGATGTGTTGAATACGGGATGAAATACAACATCAATGTAAGACAGGCAGAAATTAGTGCTGAGCAGTCAAAAATCGATTACAATCAATCTACATTATCTCTTTATCCGTCTTTGTCTTACGGATTAACGCACGGTTTCTCGTTTGGTAGAACCTTGGATCGGACCACCAACGTCTTTACCAGTCGCTCTGCCATGTTTCAGCAGATGAACTTGCAATCCAATGTGCTGCTTTACAATTTCAACAGCAGAAAAAACAACATGGAGTCGAGCAAGCTGAACATGGAAGCTCAGCAAGTTGCAGTTGACAAAGCAAAAAATGATATTGGGTTAAATATTGCGCAATTGTATTTACGTGCTTTGTTGAGTTACGAGCAGGTGCGAATTAGTGAAGTTGTGCTTTCACAAACCAAAGCACAATATACTAATACACGTAAGTTGGTTGATGCCGGAAGTCTACCGGAGTTGAATGCAGCAGAGTTGGCAGCAACGGTTGCTCGAGACAGTGCAACTGTGGTTCAAGCTTTTTCACAAGCTGAGTTGGATAAACTTTCGTTGAAGGCTTTATTGAATTTACCAGCAGATCAATCCTTTGATTTGGTTATTCCTCCCGTGGATGCCATACCGGTTGATAATATACTTGACATTCGTCCAGAAGAAGTTTACAGCATTGCATTGACTTCACAGCCTCAAATCAAGGGGAATGATTTAACCCGTCAGTCGGCGCTGAAAAGTCTTGAATCGGCAAGGGGACAAATGAAACCAAGCATCAGTGCATTTGGGCAATTGGCAACAAACTTCAATCAGTTTTTGAAGGTTTCAAAAGGAGCCACTTTTACAGGTGAGCAACAGACAGGTGCTTATGTAAAACAGGGAAGTACTCAAATTCCAGTTTATGCTCCATCATTTGAAATCAATTTTGCCAAACGCCAATTGGGGCAATATTGGGATGGCTATGCTACCCAGTTGAGAGACCAGTTTGGTCAGGGTATTGGAATTAATCTCCAGGTACCCATATTCAATGGTGGACAAGCAAGGGCGAACATGGAAAGAGCAAAGTTGAATGTAAAGCAATCTGATTTGTCTATTGAACGTGATAAGTTGCAGTTGAAGCAGGATATTTATACGGCTTACTTCAGTGCAACGGGTGCTTATCAAACGTATATGGCTAGAATTAAAGCCGTTGAAACAGCTGAGCGTTCTTTTGAATTGGCAAGCAAGCGTTTTGAATTGGGGGTGATGCAAACCATTGAATGGTTGCAGAATCAGAATAACTTAACGCGAGCTAAAATCGATAAAGTTGTATCCCAGTATGATTTTGTATTTCGCATGAAAGTATTGGAATTCTACAAGGGTCAAGGCCTTCGTTTATAAAAAATAAAATTTGATTCATGAATAAAAAATGGATTTGGGTTATCGTTGGGATTGTTGTTGTAATTGTTACACTGTTGATTTTGAAAAAAACGGGGGTAATTGGGAAAGATGAATCTATTAAAGTAACTACCGAAAAAGTAGCGAAAAAGAATATTACTGAAATTGTTACAGCAAGCGGGAAAGTATATCCTGAAGTGGAGGTGAAAATCAGTCCAGACGTTTCCGGAGAAATCATGGAACTTACTGTTCAAGAGGGGGATAGTGTAACGCGTGGACAGCTTCTTGCCATGGTGTATGCAGATATTTATGCTACACAACGTGATCAAGCTGCTGCAGGAGTAGCCCAACAGCTTGCTCAGGTTGAAAACGCTTCAGCTAGCTTGGGATCGTTCAAAGCGCGTTTAGATCAGGCTGAGAGGCAATTCATTCGTCAAAAGCAATTGTATCAAGAAAAGGTGATTTCAAAGTTGGAATACGAGCAGTCTGAGAACGGGTATCTAACAGCAAAGGCGGATTACAGTGCCGCGCAGCAGTCGATTAAAAGTGGACAAGCAGGAGTAGCAAGTGCAAGAGCAAGTTTACAACGTGCAGATAAAGATTTGGGACGAACCAGTGTATTTGCTCCTATGAGTGGAATTGTTTCGTTGTTGAACGTTAAAAAAGGAGAGCGGGTTGTAGGAAACTCCATGATGGCCGGTACAGAAATGATGCGCATTGCAGATATGCGTGTGATTGAGGTTCGCGTGGATGTAGGAGAGAATGACATTCCCAAAGTAAGTATTGGTGATACCGCCATGGTAGAAGTGGATGCGTACAACAAACGAAAATTCAAGGGACTGGTTACACAGATTTCATCAACCAGTAGAGGTGCTGGAGGTGCTGCTTTGGCGGCCTCAACCGACGCAACCAATTACGAGGTTCGCATTCGACTTATTCCAGAGAGCTATGCTGATCTTGTTGATCCTTCCAAGCCCAAAAGTTTTCCTTTCCGACCAGGAATGAGTGCCAACGCAGATATACAGACACAAACACATTATAATGTTTTAGCTGTTGCTATCAATGGGGTAACAACTCGAGAAACTTCAGATACGTTGGCAGTAGGGCAAGAGAAAAAGAAGAAAGAGAAAAAGCCAGAAACTCCTGCTGATCAATCTGGTGATGAGGGGATGACTGTGAAGAATTTGGATGATCTGAGTGAGGTAGTATTTATACTTCAAGCAGATGGCATGGTGAAGCGAATGAATGTAAAATCTGGGATACAAGATCTGAATTACATAGAAATAACGGAAGGGTTAAAAGAAGGAGATGAAGTTGTAGTGGGTCCGTATTCTACAGTCAGTAAAACTCTTCGCACGGGAATGAAAGTAAAGGTAGTCAAGAAGGAAGAGCTGTTTGAGATGAAAAAATAAACATGAAATTCGGGGTCATTGGAAGTGGAAGCTGGGGAACTGCATTAACGAAAATTTTGCTTCACAATGGTCATGATGTGATTTGGCTCGTCCGTTCAAAAAAAATGGCAGAGCATATCGTGAAAAGGCACCACAATCCAAGTTACCTAAGCTCGGTATACTTTGATACAACGCGTTTGAATGTATGCACAGATGCTTCTGAAGTTTTTCAAAGTATAGATCACGTTGTATTGGCGGTTCCTTCTGCCTATGTTGAAACCTATCTGCAACAAGCTATTCCTTTTTTAGAACGAAACTTTTCAATTGTTTCAGCAGTAAAGGGAGTGCTTCCTGAGAAGAATTTATTGTTGAATCAATATGCAACAACAGAATTGGGGTTGGATGAAGGGCGTTATGTTGCACTCATGGGGCCTTGTCATGCAGAAGAAGTTGCTGCTGAAAAACTTTCATATCTCACGTTCGCAGGAACAGATTCCAATCGGGTTTCGCAAATGGCTGCTGCATTTTCAAATGCATATATTCAAACCATTTGCAGCAACGATGTAGATGGTGTTCAATACGCAGCTGTGCTCAAAAATATTTATGCACTGGGAACAGGTATTGCCGGTGGACTTGGCTATGGGGATAATTTTCAAAGTGTATTGGTAGCGAATGCAGCTGGTGAGATGAAAAAATTTCTTCAAGCCATCCGTGGAAATGGAATCGATACGATCAATCACGCAGCTTCTGTTTATTTGGGGGATCTTTTGGTAACCTGCTATTCACTCTTTAGTAGAAACCGAACGTTTGGAAACATGATTGGGAAGGGGTATCGTGTGGAAGCGGCTCAATTATCGATGAAGATGGTAGCGGAAGGCTATCCAGCATCCAAATGTGTACATGAAATCAATCAGCAGTATAATGTGGAACTTCCCATCGTTGAAACCGTTTTCAATGTATTGTGGAAAGGTGAAAATGCCGAGCAGGCATTCTCGAGCTTAGAGAAAAAGTTGATTTGAACTTACACTGTAAATAAGGACGCAGCAATCCCATCTGCTAAAAATTTTCCTTCTTCACTTAATTTCCAGGACGTATTGGTTTCAATGATTTTTCCAGAATGTATATAAGCAGCAATTTCACTATTCAAAGCTGAATAAGCATCATCTCCCCATTGATCAGAAATCTTTTTCTTTTCAATCCCCTCTGATGTTCTTAATCCCGTCATGATGTATTCGTTCAATTGTTGCTGATTGCTTAACACTTCTGTTTCTTCAGGAATTTTATTTTCTTTAATGGATTGCATATAACGTGCATTGTTGGAGATATTCCAACTTCTTGCATTTGATTTATATGAGTGTGCTGAGGGCCCAATGCCCAAATACGGCTTTCCCTCCCAATAAGATTTATTGTGTTTACTTTCCATCCCCGGAAGGCAAAAATTTGATATTTCGTAGTGGAGATACCCGTTGGTAATCATTTGTTTTGTTAACAGCTGAAAACAATCTGCCTGATGATCCGGATTTACATTTTCCTTTTTTCTGGATTGCACGAAATGGTGTAAGGCTGTTTTTTCTTCAATTGTTAGTGCGTAACAAGATACATGTGGAATTTGTAAATCGAAAACCAGGGAAAGATCTTTTTGCCAATCTTCCAAGGACTGTTGTGGGGTGCCGTAGATGAGATCAATGCTGAAATTGTTGAATCCTGCTTTTCTGACGTGCTCAATGCAATTCAATGCCTGTTCTCCAGAATGGGCTCTGTTCATCCAGTGTAAAATGGAAGATTCAAACGATTGAATTCCGATGCTCAAGCGATTGATTCCTGTCTGGAACCATTCTTTTGCTTTTTCACGACTGATATCATCTGGATTAGCTTCCAGCGTGATTTCCGGTGTAGGAATAACCGAGAAATGAGTATGAACAGTTTCGAGCAAACTGGAAATTTCGGCTGTTTGCAAGAGAGAGGGAGTGCCACCACCTATATAGATCGTTTCAATGGGTTCTTTGAAATGAGGTGCTTTGAGTCTTATCTCTTGCACTAAGGCTGATATCATTTCTTCCTTATGGGCCAATGAAGTAGAAAAATGAAAATTACAATAGTGGCATGCTTGTTTGCAAAAGGGGATATGAATGTATATGCCTGCCATGGATTTCTATTCAATGAACCGATGTAGATTTGCAGGAGTGAGGAACTATCTTCATATTCTTGTTGTCTTTATAGGAGTGTGCCTCTTTTATACAAAAGGTGAGGCTCAGGGTAAGCATCGATTGCATTTATTTTTTCAGGGTAAAGATACAATCAACCTGAAGGAGTTTGGAATTTCATCTTTTGAATTTACCAATCAACAGTCCTGCCTCGAGTATATCCAACAGCCTTTATTATCAGCATTTCGCACCAAAGGCTATTTGGCTGCTTCGCTTGACAGCTTAGTATCGGATTCCATTGCAACCCAGGCATGGATATATCTTGGGGCATCCTATGCATGGGGAGAAGTTTTGATAGATAGTGCCACAACGTATTGGTTGAATGATAGGGGGTTGAAAAAAAATTCGGTTCGTGGAGAGGTACTTTCATCTGAAGCGGTGGAAGCCTATCATTCAATGTTGATGGATCTATTGGAAGAGAATGGATATCCTTTTGCTCGATTAAAGTTTGATAGCAGTTATTTCAGTGATAATCGATTCTATGCACGACTCAAATTAGATCGCGGGCCCTTGTATCGAATCGACAGCTTGGTTGTTGATGGTGAGTTGCGCATACGAAGAAGATTTTTAGAGCAATATCTGGGCGTAGGCGGCGGAGCTATTTACAGGAAGAGTCAATTGGAATCTGTTTCTGGTCGATTAGCAGACCTGGGATTTCTTCGAGAGAGAAAACCCTGGGATCTCATGCTGTTGGGAACAGGATCATCACTCAATCTCTATTTGGAATCACAACGAACCAGCCGTTTTAATTTATTAGCGGGACTTATGCCCTCCAACAATCAGATAGGAGGTAAGTTGTTGTTGACAGGCGAGGCTGATTTAGCATTGAGAAATGCTTTTGGTGAGGGGGAAGAATTGCTTTTAACCTGGCAGCAAATACAAGTGAAGTCGCCTCGCTTACAAGTTGGATTCCAAAAGCCCTATGTTTTTGGAACGGGCGTTGGAATTGATTTTCAATTCGATTTATTGAAAAAGGATTCATCGTTTTTGACTTTGAATGCCAGATTGGGAATTCGCTATGAGCTTTCCAAGAAGCAAACAGGTAAACTGTTTGTGCAGCAGTTTACCAGTAATTTGATCGAAGTGGATACGGCATTGATCAAGCGCACCAAACAGTTGCCTTCTTTTCTTGATTTCCGAACGACGAACATGGGTGTTGAAATTTTTCATCAGGCAACCGATTACCGTTTGAATCCTCGTAAAGGATGGGAATGGGGTTTGCGTGCCGTTGCTGGATTAAGAAGAACCATACGTAACAATTCAATTCTGGCCTTAACCAAAGATGCTAGCGGAAATTCATTTGATTTTAAGTCCCTGTATGGAAATGTAGAAACCAATGCTTATCAGGTAAAAGTAAATGGCAAAGTCAATCGATTTTCTCCAATAGGGCGCCAAGCCACACTTAAGTCCGGTATTCAAACCGGATGGGTACAAAGCAAGCAACTTTTTTTTAATGAGTTGTTTCAATTGGGTGGCATTAAAACACTTCGGGGATTTGATGAGGAAAGTATTTTTGCCAGTCGTTATGCCATTGGAACATTGGAATACCGTTATTTGATTGGTGTTCAATCCAATCTTTATGCTTTTTTGGATCATGGACTTTTGGCCAGAAGAAATATGTTGCAGTCATTCAATGGTTCATACACCGGAATGGGGTTGGGGTTGAGTTTTGAAACCAAATCCGGAATTTTTAATTTGGCTTATGCTGCAGGGAAACGTGGGGGAGAGGCTTTTAATTTTAGGGAATCCAAAATACATTTTGGTTTTGCCAGTCTCTTTTAAACAGATAGGTTTTAAAATCGACTAAATTTGTTGAGTGCAAGTAAGATCTTTAGTAATATCATTTTTATTTTCTTTCATTTTCACTTCAAGTGAAGCACAGCAACAGGAGGTTGTTGATACGCTTTCTCCTGATTTGAATATTGACAGTTTGATTGTTGATTCCATTCGGAGGGCATTTATCTTGAACCATAGACCCATGGATCAACAAGAGTTAAATCCTTTTTTTTTAAAGCGTGAAGCGTCGGTTTACGGCGACTATGCACTGGGCATCTTTAAGAACAACGACTGGTATACGGTGTCTGCAACCTCATTGAAATTTTATATTTCAAAAAAAAACAGAGCAAAAACGGAATGGATCTTTTACAGTTTTCTGGTAATCCTTTTTTTCCCAGGCATCGTAAACACTTACAACTCGGCATACATTCGAAATGTATTTCGGGTGTATTTCAATGATGGGTTTATTTATCGGCAAGCCAAAGATCAGATGTCTCAATCCCCCTATGCAGCATTTATGTTTAACGTCTTGTTTTTGTTGTCGGCCTGCCTTTATCTGTTTTTCGGAAAGTCCTATTATTTCCCAGTTGTTGAAGTAGATCAATGGAAACTCATGTTGTTTTTGGTTTCTGCTTTGTTACTGGTTTATGGGTTAAAGTTTCTGATGTTGAATTTTTTTTCATGGCTATTTAGAGCTCGGGAGGTATTTGAGCACTACATGTTTGTTGTATTCTTAAACAATAAGATTTTGGGAGTGTTCTTATTGTTTGTATCGACGTTGATGGCGTTTTCACCTGAGGCTGTTGTGATCCAGCTTTTTTCCGTTTCTATCTATTTTGTTCTTGTTTTTTTTGCCGTGAGAACAGTTCGAGCGTATCGTATCTTCTCTAAACATCTGAGAATTGGTATTTTTAGTTTTTTGATCTCGTTTTTCGCGCTGGAATTGGTGCCCTCCTTATTAGCTTTTCACTTTTTTGCTAAGTCATTGGGTCTTTTATTTGGCCCTGGTTTTTAGTTTTTCTGTTGAATTGATTTCCGTTTTCGGTTAAACAAACATTTTTTTCATTCGTAGTTTTTTAAACATCAATTTTTTTTATTGATTTTATTCAATGAATTGCCACGTGAATTAGGAGTTTTTTTTTATAATTTTGCAGAATAGTAAAGTAGGATATGATTAAAAACGGAAAGAAGGTTGGAGTGGGGGAAAAGAAATCACTCAAAAAAGTCCTCATTACTCAGCCCAAGCCCGAATCGCCTAAATCCCCTTACTTTGAATTGGCCAGGAAGCATAATGTAGAGATGGATTTTCTTCCATTCATTCAACTCGAACCTATTTCATGTAAAGACTTCCGGAAACAAAAAATTGATATTCAATATTATTCTGCAGTTGTTCTAACGAGTAAAAATGCCATTGATCATTTCTTTCGTATTGCCGAAGAAATGAAATCGCCTGTTTCGCAGGAAACCAAGTATTTCTGCATCAATGAATCTGTAGCCCTTTATTTGCAGAAATTCATTCTGTATAGGAAAAGAAAGGTCTTTTTTAGTAATGATGGAACCAACAAAGGTTTGTTTGATGCAATCAACAAGCACAAGGAAAATGAGAAATTCATGTATCCTTGTTCTGAGAATCAACAGGACAATGAGATAGTTGGCTGGCTGAAAAATCACCAATGTGAATTTGTTACTCCTTATATGTATAGAACGATCAGCAGTGATGTTCGTTCCAGGATCAAGGCACATGATTTTGATGTGATTTGTTTCTTTACTCCCAGTGGTGTTAAGAGCCTACTTGAAAATTTTCCCGACTTTAACCAAAACGGAACCTACATAGGAGCGTTTGGAAGCAATACATCCAAAGCGGTGGAAGACGCTGGTCTTAAATTGCACATCAAGGCTCCAGAGCCTCAGGTTCCATCTATGGTAGCTGCACTTGAAAAATTCCTCAGCGATAAGGTAAAGTCGAAGTGAGCAATTCCTTCAACAGACTGATACACGAATCCAGTCCCTATTTGCAACAGCATGCAAAGAATCCGGTTGATTGGTATCCCTGGTGTGAAGAAGCTCTTCAAAAAGCAAAGATTGAGAATAAGCCGATTTTGGTAAGCATTGGTTATTCTGCATGCCATTGGTGCCATGTAATGGAAAGAGAGAGTTTTGAAGATGCAGCTACGGCGCTATTGATGAACCGCTATTTTGTTTGTATTAAAATTGATCGGGAGGAGCGACCGGATTTAGACCATTTTTTTATGGATGCATTGCAGGCTACCTCTGGTCATGGAGGCTGGCCGTTGAATATGTTTCTCACCTCAGATGCCAAGCCTTTTTATGGGGGCACGTATTTTCCCCCGATTTCTATTCAAAACCGAATTTCATGGAAGGAATTGTTGATTCGTATTCACGAAGCATACCGCGACCGAAAGGAAGAAATTGAGGGGCAGGCAAATGCTATTGTAGAACATTTAGGTAAAAGCAGTACTATAGATGATAAGCTGAAATTGAGTTTTTCGTTGGCAAAGGAGGCAAAGTTTCAGCGAAGTCAGCTTGAAAAAATCCGGCTTCAGATTTTGAATATGGCGGATACAGTTCATGGAGGTTTTGGTAATGCACCCAAGTTTCCGCAAACGTATACTATTTCGTATTTGATGCGCGACTATCATTTTTATGGTCAGGGT
>JAULVY010000211.1:0-2278 GCA_032110825.1 Chitinophagaceae bacterium
CACCTCGGTTTTGTCCGCCTCCGCCACCTTTACAAATACATAACTTTTAAACAAGGGCTCTTCAACTATTTTCATTCGATCGCTCCACTTTCTCTTCACTCTGTTCAAGGGACAATACGCCTCTACTCCCTTTGCATCAAGCGACTTAAATACTTTTTTTTCCCAACGGGGTTTGGTATACAATGCATACCATTTCTTCTCTTTGGTGTTCATCAGATTGGTTTTCAGAGCTTCGCCTCCTCAGTCACACATTTTCAGCAGACCAAGTTGCGGTTATTTAGCATACCCTTCCCAGCTCGTTCTACACTAAAACGAATAAAAAAAAGGGTTATTACAAATATAACCCTTTAAATTGTTGAAAACAAGGTATTTAGAGGCCCCTATTCCAAGGGCAAATCCCTCTTGAGCAAGCCATCTTTGTTGGCCATAACCCAGGCAGTATGGAATACCAACTGTGCTCGTTTAGCCAATAAGGGATAATTGATCTTATCGGGTGTATCCGTAGGCTTGTGGTAATCCGCCTTGAGCATTCCATCGTAATAAAAAATGATGGGAACACCCTTTCTGGCAAAATTATAATGATCGCTTCTATAGTAAATGCGGTTGGGATCTTTGGGATCATTAAACCGATAGTCCAATATCATTTTGGTGTACTTATTGTTTACCCCCTCGCTGATGGGCTTCAACTCGGTACTCAATTTATCATCCCCAACAACATATACGTAATTCAAGGTATCGTCTTTGATGCGCTCTGTGTCTACGCGACCAATCATATCGATATTCAAATCAGCTGTCACTTTCTCCAAAGGAACAGTAGGATGATCGCCATAATATGCTGATCCCCAAAGGCCTTTCTCCTCTCCACTGACCGTCATGAACAACACATTTCGTCGCGGACCATGCCCAGCTGCCTTGGCTTTTACAAAGGCTTCTGCCATTTCCAAAACGGCAACCGTGCCCGATCCATCGTCATCTGCACCATAATAAATCGCTCCATTTTTAACCCCTTCGTGATCATAATGCGCAGTAATGATTAACCACTCGTCTTTCAAATCAGAACCTTCAACATAGCCAAGAACATTACTGCTGTTGAGCTCAACCGTATTCTTGCTATACACCAGTTTGATATTGTTTTTTACAACCGAACCAGCAACTTTTGATGTCTTTCCCGCTTCTACCCACTTGCTCCAAACTGAATCGGAACCTACTATGGATTTAGCCACTTGATCAGAAACAATAAATGTATTGGGGTATTGCTCGGCTTTGTATAAGTTCACGTACATGTTGCCGCCAACAGCTCCCGGTTTTCTCGGAAACCCTGTCCCGGTAATGATTACAGCTGAAGCACCCTTACTTCTTGCTGCAGAAATTTTACCATAAACACTAACCGAAGAACGAAAGCCTTGAGCAGAGGGTTTGAAACCAGAGGGTGATCCATCCATTACCAAAACAGCCTTCCCGGATACATTCATTCCTGTATAATCATCTACATCCTTATCTACAATACCATGACCGACAAAAACAATTTCAGAAAAATACTGGGTGGCTGTATTGTTCCATTGTGTGAATGGAATAAAATCTGTATTGAGCGCAAATGATTTTCCATTTACCTCTACCTCAGAATTTCCAGGCTCATCTTTGTATACAGGAAATACTTGCTGAAAACTCCCGTTGTTACCTGGATTGAGTCCAATGGTTTTAAAATAGTTCTCGATATAGACTGCTGCTTTTTTCTGCCCTTCTGTAGCTGTTTCTCTGCCTTGCATTTCAGCTCCAGCAACGATGTAAAGATGTCTACTTAAATCTTCAGTGGTTATGGAAGAGGCATACACTTGAGGATCTGGCGCTTTTCCTTTTTTCTTTTGTGCAAACAAGCCTGTAGTAAAAAGCAAAAGCAATACTGCGGATACTATTCTATTCATGAACATGGTTTTATGAAAATGGAAAATAGAGAAATAATCTGTGGATTGGCTCTAAATTTTATCAACCCGATTTTGATGTCTGCCGCCTTCAAATGAAGTAGATAAAAATAGATCCACCATTTCCAAAGCGAGGTCGATCGAAACAAATCTAGCAGGCAGACAAATCACATTGGCATTGTTGTGTGCTCTTGCCAAGGAAGCAATATCTTTTTCCCAACACAATGCTGCCCTGACCTGAGCATGCTTATTGGCCGTTATACAAACACCATTTGCAGAACCGCAAATCAATACCCCAAATTCTGATAAACCTTCCTCTACACGCTTTGCAACGGCATGTGCATAATCGGGATAGTCAC
>JAULVY010000212.1:0-3176 GCA_032110825.1 Chitinophagaceae bacterium
ATCGCGCAAATTGGTTCCCAACCGAAATCCACCAATGAATTTTTTATCTTCCATGAGATCTGAAATTCCCATTCGGAGTATACCATTCAAATTATTTGTATTCGCTAAGTAAATGGGGCCTGTACCTCCGCCATAGGGTTGATATCGATTAACCAAAACAGAATTGTTAAAGCCAGATACGAGGTAGTCGGAAGAGAACTTCAACCTGTAGTCGAACATCTTTGCTTTTTTCAGCACACTTTCTTTTTGCTCAATTATTTCCTCTTGAGCTACAATTCGATTTGAATCACTGATTTCATTTTCAAATTCTGTTTGGAAGAGAATGTTTTTCTTTTCGCCTTCCTTGGGTTGTTCCTTTATTTCAGGCTCGTAAAAGGTGGGCTCTGATTTCTTATTTTTTTGTTGCTCTTGTATGAGAGATTTTATATACTCCGTAGGACGTGCATTTACATTTCTTTTTACCAGAACAGCTTCGTTGATTCGAAGTTTATATAAAAATTTCAATTCGCCTTCCTGACGAACTTCACTTACCTGATTGTTATCTCCGGCCCCACGTGTTTCAAGCAATCCACTTTGGTAATTGGTTATGGGGAATACGTACGTGCTGTCGTTTGTAATGGAAATATAGCCAATCGAATCGGGCTCTGATTTATCCCATGCTTTGAGTGTGGAATCCAATTCTTTCTGCTCGGGATTTCTAAGTACTTCTTCGCCAATTCTATACAATGTATCCAATCCGGCTCTTTGGGTTGTAAAAAATCCTGCATAGCGATTAGCGATTCCATTGGCATCGCTTACAAATGTGAAGTGGTTTACATTGTATTGAAGTGGATATCGGGCCTGTCCGATAGACTGATTGGTGAGTTGAGTTATTTGTCTGAATTCACTTTTGGTCCAGTTATCCACCAAAAAGATTCTAAAATTATTTCTAGACGGGATAGACGTATCTGCCTTAGAGGCAATAGCTGAAGGACGGTTGGATGCAAACAGTATTCCGGTTTTATTGGGGAAAGCTGCAAACGATGCATCCACATCATCATAGATGTCGTTGGTGATTTGATCGGATGTATTTTCTTTGATCTTATAAACAAAAATGTCGGATTGACCGTTTTTAACTGCACTCAGGATCAAGGTGTTGTTATCGAGCATGAATTTGGCATCCTGAATCAGTTGAAAATTTTGCAATTCTTGCTTAAATGTTTTGATTCTGGCAACTACATCGTAGATAAACATTTTGATTTTACCTTCTTCGTGGTAGATGACCAAGAGGCGAGAGCCTTTGGGATCCCAAGCCATCAGTGGATAGTTGGGGTTTAATTCATCTTGCAAGTTAAGGACGCCTGCTTTCAGTAGAATTTTTCTCTTGTCGGATAAATCTTCTAAAACCACTCGGTAAATACCTTTTTTATATTCCACAACCCCATAAGTGTTGTTTCGTAGAATGGGGTTGGCTTGAAAACGATAGTAATCTCTACCATTTTTAACTTCTTCAACCGCAATTACATTGCCTTTAGGTTGATTTCTTCTTCCTCTTAGATCTCCCAAATACGCATCTGATTCCATTTGCATGAAATCAGCCAGCAATTCTTTGAATTTCTTTTTGGTAACTTTTAAACTTGCAGAATTTAAACTTTTGTAGATACGAGATAGGTAAAGAAAATACGTGATGTTTTCTTTTTTGTATTGGTCTCCTACAAATTTCCAGAATGCATGACCTGCAAGTTCGGGGTCCGTAAAAGCAAGTTGGTAGAATGTTCTGTATTTTCCTGAAAGCAGGGCTGATTTTAATTTATCATCCCAGGCTGAACTCCAACTTTCTCCCACATACGATATATATCCATCTATCAACCATTTGGGTAAATCTAATAATGCTTGGTTGCTGGCAAATTCACCAAGATCATCTCCAAATAATAGATTCTCGACCAATACGCGAGCAATGCCTTGTCTAATTTTTACTCGAAGCTCATTTAGATTTCCGTTATTAAAAACGATGATTTTGTTATTGACCAGCTTGGTAACACCTCCTGTATTTTGCCAATCTATGCCAATACCAATGTTCGATTGTTTAAAATCGGTGAAGCTGTTGTAGACTACAATATTGGCTCTTCGCTGAAGGCCGTATTCTACAAATTCTTCAATTTGCTCCAGTTCTTCTTCTGCAATTTGCGCAACAAATTTTCCCAAGGCCAAACCACCTTCACTGTAATACGTATTGAAATTTCGGGTTTGGTAATACCTCCAAGAGAATTTTTTATACTGAACTCTGTTTTTACCATATTCCACGGTACTGACTTGAGCTTGAACAGCTCCTGTAATGAGAAAAAAAGCAATGAAAATCCAGTATATTTTTTTAGGCATAGTGAAGTGACAATGATTGAATAACTTTATCTCCTAAACACCTCTAGAACCTGATAAAATTAACGCATTTACCGAACAAAAGCAGGCAATGATAAACGTTAAAATTTTTAGTTTTAACCCCCTCTCGGAGAACACCTATTTGCTCTATACCGAAGATAAAAATTCTGTGATCATTGATCCGGGTTGTTATTTCGACCACGAAAAAGAGGAATTGATCCATTTTGTTCAGAAAAATGGGCTGAAACCAACACTTTTAGTGAACACTCATTGCCACCTAGACCATGTATTCGGAAATAAGTTTATCTACGAAGAATTTGGACTGGAATTGCATCTTCATCCACTGGAAAAAGATGTCCTGGATAGGGCTCCTGCAAGCGGATTACTTTGGAATGTGCCATTTGATAATTATTCTGGGCCATTGCATTGGATAGGTGAGGAAAACCCCTTGACCTGGGGTAAAGAAGTACTTCATGTTTTGCATACTCCTGGCCATTCGCCGGGGAGTGTTTGTCTCTATTCAAAAGAAAATGCCTTTGTAATTGGTGGGGATGTTTTATTTCGGGAAAGCGTAGGAAGAACAGATTTGCCCGGGGGTAACCCCAATCAGTTGATACAAAGTATCGAAGAAAAATTATACACCCTTCCGGATGAAACCGTTGTATATCCTG
This sequence comes from Chitinophagaceae bacterium, assembly GCA_032110825.1. GTDB lineage: Bacteria > Bacteroidota > Bacteroidia > Chitinophagales > Chitinophagaceae > Pollutibacter. The sequence continues at coordinate 3,027 of JAULVY010000212.1, forward strand.
GTCATGGTATTCCCACTAAAATAGGATATGAAAAGGCCAATAATCCCTTTGTGAAGGGCAGTTAGAGGTATCGGTACAGAGGTTTAAGAATCGAAAGTTTGCTCAAGTCATCTTTCTCTTTTTTAAGCACCGTGACTAAAAAAATAAACA
>JAULVY010000213.1:0-3323 GCA_032110825.1 Chitinophagaceae bacterium
CATCAAATTTTTTTTCCAATTTTCCATTCGCCCCCAAAGAGTACAAACTTCCAGAAGCATCGGTTTCATTAAACGACATGCTTCCAAACCAAAACCTACCACGTGCATCGCATTTACCATCGTTGAATCTGTTTTCTCTCCGCACTTCCTCCACTGCTGAAAGTCGAGTGGTCTTGCGGCCTTGATCTTCTAACTTCCAAATTCCATTTTCCAATGCCGCTACAATATCCCCATGTTGATCAAATGCAAAACAACCGATCATCGTATCCGTTGAAATCGATGAATGGATTTGAGTTCGTGTATCAAAAAAATGAATCTGCTTACCAACGATGTCAATCCAGGCCATGCGTTGGTTGATTTCATCCCAAACGGGACCTTCACCCAATACACAAGGGTCTTTGCTGATAACTGAAATGGAAATACTCATGATTGGATCAATAAGGTGAGGGACTCATAGAAGACCAGCCTCCGTCGATGACAAGGGATTGTCCCGTTATATGCCGACCAGCATCGGAAACTAAAAACAAAGCTGCATGTGCCACATCATCTACTGTTCCGGGTCTACCCATGGGTGTGAGCTTGGTCCAGGTATCTATATACGTCGGGTCTTCCAATGTTCGCTCGGTAAGAGTTGCGCCCGGTGCCAATGCATTGGCGTTGATGCCATAGCCTGCGATTTCTGAAACTAAATTTTTGGCCAGCATTTCAATTCCAGCTTTGGTCATGGCATACGCAGCCAAATTTTTATGTGCCTGATGTCCTACCACAGAAGAGGTAAACAAGAGTGATCCTCCTGTTCCCTGTTTTTTCATTTGGTTAGATGCCAACTGTGCCAAATAAAATGTTCCTTTCATGTTCACATGCATAACGCGATCAAAATCGTGTTCCGGAAAGGTTTCAAATGCACCAAAATGGGTAATACCTGCATTGGCGATGGCAATATCAATGCTTCCGAATGCATCAATCGCTTTATCCACCATGGATTGAATGAATTGAACATCTCCAGCATCACCCGGCATGGTGATGACAGATCCTTGAATTTTTTTGGCTGCTAATTCACAAAGCTCTGGATCAATATCATTTAAGATAACATGAGCTCCGGCTTCGCAGAGCATTTCACAGATGCGAAGTCCGATGCCTTGAGCAGCGCCGGTAACGATGGCCGTCTTGTTATTAAAATTTAAATTCATGGCAGGTGAAATACTTCTTTTAAGGAAATGGACTGTGGCGAATGATCGTCGTTTGTTTCCATGATATCTTTCATGTAGCTCCACCATTTTTGCATAACCGGATGGGAGGGAAGCTCTTTCATCTTGGATTCGTCTTCTATTTGTAAAACTCCAAAGAGATCACCAGAAGCTTCGTCCAAGAAAATGGAATAATCCGATATTCCTTTTTCTTGGAGAAGGGACTGAAGCTCAGGCCAGATCTCATTATGCCTCTTCTTGTATTCGGCTTCTTTGCCGCTGAAGAGTTTCATTTTAAATGCCAGTCTTTTCATGGTTTATCTCCTCTTTGAAGATAAGATTAATCTCCTGAATCTTTTACCCGAAACCACCTCCCTTGACTATATTTGCCATTCAACTTTCTTCAGATGGAGTTCGTTAGTTTGATTTTATTTGCTGGCTTTTTGGGAGTAGTCATACTCGGTGTGGTATTGTTCATGCTTTTGAAAAAAGGAAAAGGGGGCAACAGCGATTTGCAGAAATCCATTTCCGATTTATCCAGTTCACTAACAAAAATTGAAGCTACTCTTCGCGAAGATTTCAGAATCAACCGGGAAGAAAGCAGTCGCTTGGCCAGAGAAAGCAGAACCGAGGTGACTGATACATTGAGCAAATCTGCTAAAGAGCAGTCCGAAAAATTGGAATCTATGATTTCCAAAATCGAGGAGAAGAACAAAGAGATGCGCGAAGAAATTCGGCAGTCCTTCCGCGTGTTTGCAGAAAATTTTGATAAGAATGTAAAATCGTTCAATGATCTCCAGCGTGAAAAATTTGCTCAATTGGAGGAGAGGCAAAACAAGATGGTCGATAGCACCGAAAAGCGATTGGATCAGATGAGGGAAACGGTGGATGAGAAATTACAAAAGACGTTGAATGAGCGATTGGGACAATCTTTTGAATTGGTCGGAAAGCAATTGGAGAGTGTGCAAAAGGGATTGGGTGAAATGCAAAGCATTGCATCGGATGTTGGGGGATTGAAAAAAGTATTGAGCAACGTGAAGCTTCGTGGAAATGTTGGGGAAGTGCAGCTGGCCATGATCTTGGAGCAAATTTTGGCACCTTCTCAATACGAAACCAACGTAAAAACCAAACAAGGAAGCTCTGATCCTGTGGAGTTTGCCATCAAGCTGCCGGGAAGAAGCGAGGATGATTCTGCAGTAGTCTATTTACCCATCGATGCTAAATTTCCTAAAGAAGTGTATGAGCATTTGCTCAATGCATATGAAACGGCCTTACCTGAAGACATCGAAACAGCGACTAAGAATTTAGAGGCAACAATCAAGAAAAACGCGAAAGACATTCGCGATAAATACATTGATCCTCCACATACTACGGATTTTGCCATCATGTTCTTGCCATATGAAGGTATATATGCTGAAGTGATTCGCAGAAGTACTTTGGTAGATCAATTGCGCGACGAATTTAAAATTACCGTTGCTGGTCCCACTACACTGGTTGCCATCTTAAATAGTCTGCAAATGGGATTCCGAACACTGGCATTGCAAAAGAGGAGCAGTGAAGTGTGGAGAGTGCTGGGAGCTGTGAAAACGGAGTTTGAGAAATTTGGAGGTATGTTAGAGAAAGCTCAGAAAAATTTACATTCTGCTTCAGATACGGTGGATGAATTATTGGGTAAGCGAAACAGAGCCATCATCAGAAAGCTTAAGGATGTGGAAGCCTTGCCTGCATCTGAAGCGCAGGAGTTACTGCCCGATATGGGGCAGGATGATCCGGGTGAAGGAGAGGAAGCTTAGATTACTTGATCAATCCACCTACATTTCCAGCAAATATCTTAACGGCTATAGCTAACAATACTACTCCAAAAAATTTACGGATAGCCAGCATACCTGCTTTGCCCAAGAGCTTGGAAATGAAATCCAGTGAATGCAAAACCAGGTAGACAAAAATCACGTTGATCAGAATGCCGATTAGTATGGATACTTCATTGTAACTGGATCGGAGGGAGATGATGGTTGTAAGTGTACCTGAACCTGCAATCAATGGAAAGGCGATGGGAACAACTGTTCCGGATTTGGGGTCGGCATCTCCCTTAAAAAATTCTATCCCTAGTACCATTTCAAGTCCAAGTATAAAAAT
>JAULVY010000214.1:0-19194 GCA_032110825.1 Chitinophagaceae bacterium
AATCATCAATTTGATTACGATGAAGCCTTGATTGGACATGTTGCCATTGAAGCAACGGGCCAGCCTCTTCCGGATATCACACTTGAAAAAATGAAGGCATCCGATGCTGTTTTATTTGGTGCTGTTGGGCATCCCAAATACGACAATGACCCTTCTGCTCAAGTAAGGCCTGAGCAAGGTTTGTTGAAGATGAGGAAAGAATTGGGACTCTATGCCAATATTCGTCCCATCAAACTTTTTGATGAACTTCTTGGTGCATCCAGCATCAAACCTGAAATTTTAAAAGGTGCTGATATTTTATTTTTCAGAGAATTGACTGGTGATATTTATTTTGGAGAAAAAGGAAGAAAAGACAATGGGGATACCGCATATGATGTTGCACAGTATAGTCGGTATGAAGTAGAACGCATTGCGCGCAAGGCATTCGATGCGGCTCGCACCAGAAGAAAAAAACTTTGCTCTGTTGATAAAGCAAATGTGATTGAAACCAGTCGCCTGTGGAGAGAAGTGGTTCAAAAAATTGCTTTGGAATATCCCGATGTAGAAGTAGAGCATCAATTTGTTGATGCAACCGCTATGTTGCTGATTAAAGATCCCAAGAAATTTGATGTTGTTGTTACGGCTAACTTATTTGGAGATATTTTAACCGATGAGGCTTCTCAGATTGCAGGCTCTATGGGTATGTTGGCATCTGCTTCCATTGGAGATGGACCAGGTGTGTATGAGCCTATTCATGGATCTGCACACGACATCACCGGTAAAGGAGTTGCCAATCCGTTGGCATCAGTGCTTTCGGCAGCATTGTTATTGGATATATCTTTTGGATTGAAGGCAGAATCTGATGCCATTATCGCAGCGGTTGATGCGGTTCTCAAGCAAGGGTATAGAACCAGGGATATTGCAGACGCTTCAACTCCAGCGGATAAAATTTTGGGTACTGAAGCCATGGGAGATGCTTTGCTGAAGCAGATTTGATTATTTCCATTCTATTCATCAGTATATTTATAGTAACTAATTGTTGCTGATGAAAAAGTCTTTTGTTTTTAGTTTCTGTTTGTTGTTTGCCGTTGCCATTCAAGCACAATCTACCCGAATTCAATTGCAGAAGGATGCTAAACATCCATTGGTAAAGGTTACTATCAATGGAAAGTTTTTTACTCAATTCTTTTTCCCCGATACCATTGCCAAGCCTGTCTTGTATCCTATTCATGCACCGAATGGAACCATGATAACCCGCGGTTATCCTGTCACACCTATTGAAGGTGAGCCTACCGATCACCCTCACCATTTGGGTTTGTGGCTGAATTTTGGGGATGTAAATGGACTGGATTTTTGGAATAATTCTTTTGCTATACCAGCGGATAAAAAACATCTGTATGGGAATATTCGAATGGGAAAGATTCTGGAGATGAAAAGCGGATCTACAGGATATCTAAAGTACAATGCCAGTTGGAATGATCATAAAGAGAATATTCTATTGGATGAGGTGACGCACTATTATTTCAAGGAGATGAATGGTTTTTGGGTCATTGATCGAGTTACATCATTGAAGGCAAAGGTTCAAGTTCAGTTTAAAGACAATAAAGAAGGAATGCTGGGGTTGCGCACGGCACATGAATTGCAAATACCTGCTGTTGAAACCAAGAAATTCAAGGATGCAAATGGAATTGAAACTGTAGTTAAAGCTGTTACCGATACTATTGCTAATGGTACCTACTTGAATAGCAATGGGGTTAGAGGCGACGATGTATGGGGTAAAAAAGCGGAGTGGAATATGATGTATGCCAAAATGAAAAATGATTCAATCAGCATATTGATCTTGGATCATCCCATGAATGAGGGCTATCCTACCTATTGGCATGCAAGAGGCTATGGTTTATTTGCTGCTAACCCCATGGGTTCAGCTGTATTTTCTAAGAACAATCCTGAATTCAAACGGGTATTGCAACCAGGAGAATCCATTGTTTATCGATTTCGAATTGTATTTGCTGCAGGCAAACGTGTAATGGATCTTCCATCCATTGCGAATTTAAAAAATGATTTTTCGGGATTGTATTCTTCTCGCTAGAGCTTGGGTTCTAGCAAATGAAATCCATAGGGCTCAATGATCAAGTGCTCATGATCGTATCCAATGGTAAATGATTTTTCCGTCACGAGAACGTAGAAAGCATTGTCCTTACCTGTAGCTTGAATACCGACATCATTTAAAATTTGGGCGGTAGTATGGTGTATATTTTGGTAAAATTTCATGGCACTGTTCATTTACTTCCTCAGAATTTCTTTATTCAAAAATTTGAATGCTTCCATAGCGCCCATAAATTCACAGGTTCTTGCGCCTGCTTTGTTGGCTTGACTCACCATGTGTTGCCAGGTTTGAAAATCCAATGATTTCAATTCAGATGCAGGGTATTCACTGAGTTGATATAAAACAGCGCCAACAAAGGCATCACCTGCGCCTGTTGTATCAACTGGATGTACAGGTATACTGGGGATGGTGATGATTTCATTTTGAAAACCAAGTAAGGTGCCCTCTGCTCCCAAGGTAATTGCAAAAACGGCGTTTGTTTTATCTAAAAATATTCGTGCAGCGGAATGGACATCACGTGTATTGGTTAGTAAAAAAGCTTCTTCATCGCTGATTTTGAAAAAATCACATGTTGATATGAATTCCCAGGAGCGGGAGATGAATTCTTTTTGATTATTCCCAAAAAGCAAATGCCTGTAATTGGGATCAAAACTGACAAACCGGTTGGTGGCTCTTGCTTTTTGCAAAACGATTGAATAGGTTTCATTCAGAGGGCCACCTAAAAAAGCAGTTGCGGAACCAAAATGGAAAATATCAAATGACGATAAATCCAATCCAGCGATATCGTCTTTACTCAGTTGCCCATCTGCTCCTCTATTGAAATAAAAATCTCTTTCTCCATTATTCATTAGCGATACAAAAGCAAAAGTGGTAAAGAATGCAGGATCTTCGATGATCAATGATGTATCAACAGAAAAAGAATTCAATACTTCTTTCAAGTGCTTACCAAACGGGTCGGCACCTACTTTAGCAGCAACTGAAACGCGTCCACCTAGTGCAGCAATGGAGGCTGCGACATTCATGGGAGCTCCTCCTGCTTTTTTAAGAAAATTTTCTCCTTCGGTAAGCGACATTCCTTTGTCGGTGCATATCATATCGATCAATGCTTCTCCAATGCAAAAAATTCTATTCATATCAATAAGCGCTTAGGGGTTGTGAATGGAGTTGGTTTGACTTTGTATTTGGAATGCGTAAAGTAGCTAATGCTGCAATCAACAGGAATACATCTGCGAATGTTATTGCAGTTCCGGGGTTGTTATTCAAGAAATATTTGGAGATGTATCCAAAGGAAAGCGTTTGAAATATCATAGGGATAACAATCATCATTTTGATGATCTGCGCAAAGGACAAGCGTTGTTTTAGCATTTCTCAACTATTTCTAAACGGGTTCATACTATTGATACATCAGATTAAATATGAATTTGAATGTTCCATGCGATTGAGCTCGAAAAGTAATTTCAGGGCCGAATGCATACACGTTTCCTTTTCCAATACCTGCTGAAAATGCCGCAACTCCGTCTTTTAAATAGGATTGTCCCCATGCCCATCCGCTGCGTAATGTTTTGTCGGAACCAAACCAGGCAATGGGTTTAATCTCACCTTTTGCGAGCGCATCGGGTTTGATTTTGAAAACGGGACTATCATCAAAATAAACATCGGCTAGTGATTTCATTCCCCATGCTGCATGATGAGTGGGGTCAAGGGTTACTTGCATGATGCTTCCTGGGATGTAAAATTTTTCATTGGGAAGTTTTCGTTCTTTACCTGAAGCCATTTCCGTAAGTGCATCTGATACAGGGAGATTAAAATGGTTTGCTAATAAGGTACTGCTACCGATGGTGATAATGGAGCCTCCGTTTTCAATAAAGGCTTTTAGTTGTAGAATTGATTTTTCCTTGGTGATATTTCCTGTTGTTTTTTTGAACTCCTCAGGGAGCTCTTCGGGTTTGGGACCACTCCATGAGCGAGTTCCATTAAGTGGAGGCATAGCACCTCCTACAAATAAGATAACATCATACTTGCTATTTAAATTTCCTTTGTCGATGTCTTGTGCATAGATGATTTCTGCATTGAAATGAAATTGTTCCATGATCCATCTCATCCAACCGGATGGCATGGATCCACCGTAGGTATCCCAAAGTCCTATGCGAAGTGCATTGATTTTTTTCATTTGCGAGAAAGACTTTTGCTCTGTTGCGATGAGATCAGTTCCCAGCGTACTAGCATTTTTCAATAGCCATTCACCGCCTTTCGATTTAGCTGGGATAAAGAACGATCCTGCTGAAATGGTATTTGTATTTTGAGTGATGCGATATACTTCAGCTCCTGATTGCAGTAAGTCATTGACTGCAGTAAACGAGTGATTGTTTGAAGCGGGGAGAATATATCCTCCTTTAGGAAGTTCGGTGGGAGATTTTCCTTTGAGTGCTTGAACTTCTCCATCTGGAATTTTTTTGAAGGGACCTGAAACCGTCTCTAGTACTCTATCAAACTCAATGCCCATTTGATAGGCGAGTGTCCAACCAGCAGCATCATAGGGTGGTATGGGGGGACCTCCGGGGTATTGAAAATCATTGGGGTGATCTTGAGGTTCAAACATGTCAAGAATATGGGGTCTGAATGCTTGATCGCAGGTGATGATGTAGGAGTTTTTGGGATATTTTTTTTCACTCGCTGTAAATTCTGTTTCTGCTTTGTGCACCACTACTCCTGTTCGAATCAACGCATTTATGAAACGCGTAGCTGTAGCAAAATCGGCTTGATTGGATGGGATAATGTATGCTCGCGCATCCCGCAGAGATGGTTTTTTAAATACGCTGTCATAGTACTTCAAATCCATATTGGTATTGCTTCTTCCCCAACTTTCGGGAGTTGAACTGGAGGGTGCAGATGAAGTTTTAGAAGCTTGGTCTTTTTTATATAGTTCTTGAATTTCTTCGATGCGTTTTGGGTAGGAGGTCCAATAATCCTGTTTTCCTTTTTCGATGGAGTTTTTGCCCATCTTATATATATTATAGAGCAGTTCGTCTCTATGGCGAGCTGCATACATCAACACGGCATAGTTCATGGATATGGAGTAGTCGATAGAATTTTTAAAATACCATTTTTGAGGTTTGATGGGATTGGGGTTAGCGCTGCTGGGGATGAGTCGGTTTGGAACTAAGGGAATCGATGATGGTGTTGGTGAACCGATGATTTCGGTAAGCAATCCAATCATGTTATGGAAATAGGTTGTTGTTCTAAGTCCCCCATTATACCAAGTTGAATAGGGGGATCCTGCTCGTTGGGTAAATCCGGGTTTACCTTCTGAGTTCAATCGGTTGATCATGGCAGCACCAACGGCATCGAGGCTGGTCATTACGAGGGGGTCGTATACATAGTTAAATGGATCGCGGAATGGGGGGCCTGCAACAACGGCGCCGGGAGGTCCGGTCTGGTGGTGGTTGTACATGATTTGGGGGATCCATTCGATGAAGAGTTGTCGCCCCATGTTTTGAGTTTCCTTGAGGTTGAGCATGTAGAAGTCGCGGTTGTTATCGTGACCTGCATATTTTTCATACATGCGGGGCAAGAAACTTGTACTTCTTTTTAAGGTATCGGCATTGCGCATGTACCAATTGGAAACCAATTCTTGTCCATCTGGATTTGCATGAACCAATAATATGATAACATTATCTAATATGAATTGGGTTTCGTTATCGGTTTTGCTATTTAATTGGTAGGCCAGTTCGATGAGTTGGTGGGCACCTACTACTTCGGTGGCATGAAGACCGCCATCAACCCATACAATGGCTTTTCCTTGCGCAGCAAGAGCTTTAGCGGTTTCGTTGTTTAGAGATTCTGCTCGTCCCAGTTGTTGAGAGATGGTTTTATACCGTTGGATATTCTTATGATTTTCCGGGGAGGTGATGATCATCATGAATTGATCACGGCCTTCTTCTGTTTTACCGATGCTTTGAAGGGATGCCCGATCGGATGCAGCATCTAGTTTTTTGAAATAGGATTCTGTTTGGGTAAAATTGGCAAGCATGTAATTGTCGCCAATCGAAAAACCAAAATGTTCTTTGGGGCTAGGTATTTGCTGGGCCTTTGGTAGGGTTACGGTTAAAAGCAGCAAGAAAATGAACAGGATTCTCATGATTTTTTATTAAGATTGGAAAGGTAGGCAATCTGAATTTTTATTTTATATCATTTCAGGGATTTTAAAAAACGCTGCATTTAATGTAAAAAACACTGAAAACGTTTTCGAAAAAAGGATGCTTCACTCTGCTTCTGAGAACGCTTTTTACCTAAATTGACATTGTATTTCTATTTCTAAAACCAAAACGACGTTTAGTCATGAGAAAAAAAAGCATGGGCAGAGTACTGTCTTTGGCCTGTATCGGCATGTTATCGCTGATGGTCAATCAGGTGTTCGCCAACGAAACTTCTCTTTACAGCAGATTTGTTGTAGATGCGAAATTTAAAACGCCACCCGTAGACGTAACAGGCACTGTTACAGATGCCAGGAGTGTTCCACTTGCGGGGGCTACTATTACCATTAAAGGAACTAGAAACTCAACCGTATCCGACCAGAACGGAAAATTCAGTTTGAAGGGCGTGCCAGATAATGCTGTTCTTCAGATTACGTTCAGTGGATACATCACAGAAGAGGTTTCTGCTAAAAATGCAGGAAACGTTGTGATGCGTGAGCAAATCAATCAGCTTACAGACGTAGTGGTTGTGGGTTATGGTACTGCGCGAAAGAAAGACGTAACCGGTGCGGTTGCTCAAGTAAAGGCTGCACAGTTTGAGAATGAAAATGCAAGATCCGTGCAAGACATGTTGCGTGGTAACGCTCCTGGTTTGGACGTTGGATTCAATGCTTCACCTAAAGGGGGTGGTTCATTGCAGGTGCGCGGTCGCGCTTCTCTTACTGCAGGAACAAGTCCGCTTATTGTAGTTGACGGAGTTATCTATCAAGGTGAGTTATCGGATATCAACCCCAACGATATTGCTACGATGGACGTTTTAAAAGACGCCAGCTCTGCAGCCGTATTTGGAGCGCGATCTGCGAATGGTGTTATTCTGATTTCTACCAAGCGTGGTAAATCAGGAAAACCCGTTATCACATTCAACTCCAACTATACCATGAATAAAATCGCCCGTTGGCCTGGTTTGTTGGGTCCGGATGAATTTTTGAAATGGAGAAGCGATGTGATATTCAGTCAGCGTGGTTACGACTCCACTTCAAGACCTGGTATTAAATATTGGGCTGCTGATCCCCGTAATTTACCTGCAGGATTTTCAGTAGACCAGTGGTTGGCCTTGGGTAATAACCAGGGTTCTGATCCGGTAAGCGTATGGTTGAATCGTTTGGGCGGTACCGTAGGTATGGCTCCTGTAGAAATTGAAAGTTATAAGAATAATAAACCAATTGACTGGCAATCTTTGATGTTAAATGACAATGGTCGTCAACACGATCATACCGTTAGTGTATCCGGCAAAGCAGGAGGGACAACCTATTATACCTCACTTGGTTATTTTGATAACGAGGGTATGTCGGTTGGTGAGCGTTTCAAAACTTTCCGTTCGAGAGTGAATTTAGAGACAGAAGTTACTAAATTCCTAACGTTTGGATTTAATATGCAGTTTGCTTCACGTGATGAAGGTGCAGTTCCAGTTCGTTTAGGGGATATGATTCGTTCTACTCCGTTTGGCCAGTTGTATCAAGCAGACGGACGTTTACGTTCGAGTACAACGGATAACATTGGTAACAATACCAATCCGTTGATTGACGTATTCTATGTAAAGCGTTTGGTAAGATTCAATAACCTCTTTGGTTCGGCTTATGTAAAAGGAAAATTGCCATGGGGATTTTCTTACCAAGTTAACTATACACCTAGATTGGAGTGGGCTCAGAATTACCAACTTACTTCATCTAAACGCCCGCTGTTGGAAAGTCGTGGAGGTATAACTTCAAGACAAGACAATAGAACTTTTCAGTGGCAAATTGATAATCTGTTGATGTGGAACAAGAAATTTGGAAAACATAGTTTTGATGCAACTGGGTTGTTCAACGCTGAAAAATTCCAATCTTTCCAAAGTATTATCAATGCTGAAAATTTTGCACCCAATGATAATCTGGGTTGGAATTCCATTCAAGCAGCACGTTTGATCACAAGTGTTAGAACAGATGATCAGTATGCAACCGGTGATGCAATCATGGGTCGTTTGAACTATTCGTATGATGATAAATACTTGTTGACGGTAACTGGAAGACGTGATGGATATTCTGCCTTTGGTCAGGGTAACCCGAGAGCCTTCTTCCCTTCTGCCGCCCTGGGTTGGGTGATTTCTGATGAGAAGTTCATGCAAAAATCACTAGACTTCATAGAGTTCTTAAAGCTTCGCGTTTCGTATGGTGAAAACGGAAACAGAGAGATTGGTCGCTATGCAGCACTTTCACAGTTGAGCTCAAATCTATACCTCAATACCAATCCAGCTGGTTCCAATGTTGCTTTGGGTACTGTTCAAACTGTGAACATGAGTAACCCCAATTTGAAGTGGGAGAGAAACCGATCGCTCAACTTTGGTGTTGACTTTTCGTTGAAAGGAGGAAAAATTTCTGGTGCGATCGATTATTATATCCGTGAGACCAATGATTTGTTGGTTAATCGCGCTCTACCTAACGTTACTGGATTCCCTAGTGTAATTGCCAATTTAGGTGCGGTTGATAACTCGGGTATTGAGTTGAGTTTGAATACAGAGAATTTGAAGAAAAACAATTTCATCTGGAGAACACAATTTGCCATCTGGAGCAACAGAAACGAGATTAAGCAATTGTATGGTCCTGTACCTGTAACTGATGCCAGTGGTAATACCAAGTTGGTAGAGCAGAATGATCAGGTTAATGGCTGGTTTATTGGAAGGAACATCAACACCATTTGGGATTTCCGTCAGATTGGTGTTTGGAAAACTTCTGAGGCCGCTACAGCCCGTTCATATGGATTCAACCCCGGCGACTTCAAATTGGAAGACGTAAACAAAGATGGTAAACTTACAGTTGAGGATAAAGTATTCCTAGGACAAACAACTCCTAAGGTATCATTCAACTTAAGAAATGAATTTACCATTTATAAAAACTGGGATATATCATTTCAATTGTATGGTAGATTTGGTCAATTGGCGCAATTCAACGAAGCTACCAATGCCAACTTGTTTGGTGGTGTAATCTTCTATGATCGTTCTCAGTTCTACAAGGTTCCTTATTGGACCCCGGAAAATCAGATTGATGATTATGCCAGGATGATGTCAGCAGAAGGATCAGGAATTAAGTTCAACATCTGGAGACCTACTTCCTTTGTTCGTTTGAACAACGCTAGTATTGGGTATACCATGCCGAAGAAGTACATCGAAAAACTCAAGTTTCAGAGTCTGAAGTTTTATTTCAACGTACAGAACGGATTGGTTGTTTCCCCTTGGAAATATTTCGATCCTGAGAATAAATTTTTCACTCCTTCGTATGGAACATTTGGAATTAACCTGACACTTTAATCATAACTGAAAACCATCAAAACATTGTATATGAAATACGTAAACAATAAAATCATGAAACACCTTTCCATCTTGGTATTGGTGTTGCTGGTAAGTCAGTCGTGTCAGAAAGACTGGCTCAAGCCTAAACCCTTATCATTCTTCTCTCCGGAGAATACATTGATTGATGAGGCCGGTTTCAACGCTGCCCTTGCAGCCATTGCGCGAAACGTTCGAGATGAGTGGTATGGCGATGGCGCTCCCATCATCACCGAAACTATTTTTTCTGAAGAGGCTGTAGAAGGTACAACCGATAAGTTTGGACCTGCCATCAATCTGAATGTATTGATTACCCCCGATGCAAACCTTAACAGCAATGACTTTAATCGTATCGGTTGGTATTGGGAGAGATGGTATTTGATCATTCGATTGGCGAATACAATTACGTCAAGAATTGATGAAGCTAAAAGCATCCCAGCTACAGCTAAGAATGCAATTTTAGGTCGTGCCTATTTTTATAGAGCATATGCCTATTACAGACTGGTAAATGAGTTTGGAGACGTTCCTACAACTTTCAAAGAATTAACCAGTGCGAAATTGGATTTCCAAACTGTAAAACGCGATGCGATTTTGCAGCGCTTAAAGACAGATCTTGATTTTGCTTTTGCTAATGTTCCTTGGGTTGCCAATAAAGGGGATGTGAACCGTGGTGCAGTTGGACATTTATTGGCAAAAGTGAATTTAGCTTTAGGCAATTTCGATGATGCCATAGCTGCTTCTTCTGCAGTAATCAATAACGGTACATTTAAGTTGATGACCAACCGTTTTGGAGCAGATGCGGCTGTTGCAAGTAAAAATGTGGTATGGGATTTGCACCGACCTGTAAACAAATTTTTGTCATCGAATACAGAAGTATTGTTTTCAGTGATCGATCGCTTTGGTGATCCATCAGCAACTGCAAGCGGTGTGAATACCATGCGCCAGGCCATTCCATTCTCTTCCAACTCTGCAATTCTAACTCCGGACGGAAAACAGGGAATGGTGAGTACGCAAGTTGAGATCGACCATATGAAAAATTTTGGTCGTGGTATCGGTCGCTGTCGTGCTACTCCATACGCAACCCGTTATATCTGGGACGACGTGAAGGATTTGAGGCATGATACGGTTTCTGGCAACTGGATGGAAATGGAAAATTTGACCTATAACAATCCAGCATTGAAAACGACATCGGCATATTATGGTGCAAGACTAGAATTGAGAAAACCAGATGGGTCGTTGTTGGTTTCCAATCAAGATACCATTCGTATCTGGTTTGCATGGCCTCACTACAAGTTGTATGTTGAAGATCTGATACGTTATCCTTATCAGGGAGGTAACTCGGATTGGTATGCTTTCCGTTTGGCCGAAACCTATCTGCTTCGGGCTGAAGCCTATTGGTGGAAGGGCGATGCTGCTAGTGCAGCTGCCGACGTAAATGCAGTAAGAACCAGAGCGAAATGTTCTCCTTATACTGCAGCACAAGTTGATATTGGAACCATATTGGATGAGCGCGCAAGAGAATTGTATTATGAAGAACCTCGCAAAACAGAGCTGACCCGTGTAGCCTATCTTTTTGCCAAAACAGGTAAATCATACAATGGCAAAACATATAGCTTGAACAATTTCTCTACTGCAAACTTCTTCTATGATCGTATCATGGCGAAGAATGATTTTTATGCTAGAGGCATTAAGAATATACGCGGTGATCAGTTTACCATTAGTCCTTACCATGTGCTTTGGCCTATTCCTCGCCCTGCGATATTGGCGAACAGCTTGGGTGCAATCAATCAGAACTTAGGGTATTCCGGTTCTGAGAAAAACAAACCAGCTTCGGATAAGGTAATTGAGTAAAAAATTAAATATCTCATAAAAAAACCCCACTTCGAAAGGAGGGGGGTTTTTTTTATGAGGGAATAGGGAATAGGGAATAGACCACCCCGCCTCGCTTCGCGAGGCACCCCTCCTTAGAGGAGGGGAGTTTTTAAAAAGCTAACTCTAAACCACCTTAAAACCCAAAACCCACAACTCAAAACCCGCAACATACCCAAAACCCAAAACCCACAACTCAAACCCTTTTTATTAGTAAATTGCTATACAATTTTTCCAAATGAACAGAATCAAAAAAATCTATCTCTTTTTGTCACTTGTGGCAGTGAGTGCAGCGTTTCTTCAATTCAAAAACAAAGAAGTTAAAAGCATTGCTGTAGAGGATCCTCGGAAAATTTATACTGAGAAATGCGCCTCTTGCCATGGTGAGAAAGTTGAAGCATTTGTGGATCGCAAATGGAAGCACGGAAATAATAAACCGGATTTGGTGAAGAGTATAAAAGAAGGCTATGCTGATATGGGCATGCCAGCTTGGGATGGTGTGATTCCTGCAACCGATATTGATGCACTAGCTAATTTGATTGAAACTAGTTTGAAGACAGTTTCACAATACGATTTTGCTAAAGAAAAAAAGAAAGCCGATGGCCCCGCTATTTTTAAATCTGCGGGGATGACAGTTACTTTAGATACTATTGCTTCAGGACTTAACAGTCCTTGGGGCTTTGAACAACTACCGGATATGACGTACTTGATTACAGATCGTAATGGTACCTTATATCATGTCGACAAGAATTTAGCCAAGACTGCTATCAAAGGTGTTCCTGAAGTATTGGCTGAAGGACAGGGAGGTTTATTGGACATCACCATTCATCCGCAATACGCACAAAATGGTTGGGTTTACATTTCTTATTCCAAAGTAAAAACCATCGATGGTAAAAAGCAAGGAACTACAGCCGTAGTGCGAGGTAAAATCAAGAATGGTGAATTTGTTGAACAGCAGGAAGTGTTTGAAGGTTTACCATATACTACAACCAAACATCACTACGGATCTCGTTTGGTTTTTGACAAGAAAGGATTTTTATTTATTTCCATGGGAGAGCGTGGACAAGAGAAAATATTTCCTCAAGACTTAGAGACTGCTCCGGGTAAAGTACATCGCATCAAGGATGATGGAACCATTCCTGCCGACAATCCATTTGTTGGAAAAGGCAAAGCTATTGCCACAATATATACATATGGTAATCGGAATCCTCAGGGGATGACGATGGATCCTGTATCCGGATTGATTTGGGAAACCGAACACGGACCTCGTGGTGGTGATGAATTGAATATCGTGAAATCTGGAGTCAACTACGGATGGCCTGTTATTTCCTATGGCATCAACTACGATGGTAAGCCCATTACACCCATCAGTAAAAAAGAAGGGATGGCAGAACCGGTTAAATATTGGATTCCATCGATTGCACCATCTGGACTCTGCTTCGTTGAAGGAAGTCGTTATCCAGCATGGAAAGGAAGTCTATTGGTTGGATCGCTGCGTTTTAATTATATAGAGCGTTGCGTGATTAAAGAAAACAAAGTTGTGTCCTCTGAGAAAATATTAATGAATATCGGAAGAACACGAAATGTAGAGATGGGAAGAGATGGATATATCTACGTGGGAATTGAAGGTCCGGGTACGGTATTCCGTGTGAAACCCATGTAAAAAAGGCAGAGCATAAAAAAGCCCTTATCATTTGATAAGGGCTTTTTTTGTGGTTGTTTGTTTTAGGGGTTGAGTATATTTTTTGCAAAATCAACACATTTCTTAACTTCTTTCACTGCATCCGAATCTTGGGGAATATTGTATTCCAGCTCAATGGAAACAGGGATATTGTATTTTTTATTTTTAAGCAGCAGAAGAATGTCTTTGATCGGAGTATCGCCTTTACCCCATTCTACATTCTCTCCACCATTCACTTTGTTTTTTCTATCTTTTAAGTGCATGGAAGTGATGCGATCATGCTTGGATTCGATAAGAGCAAGCAAAGAAGCAGTTGTGTTATTTCCACCTGCTGCAATATAGTGACCGCAATCGAGGTTCATGGAATTGTAGGGGGATTGAGCAAGTGCTTCATCCCAAGCGGTATCGGTTGCCTGCAAGTGTGCATGATAGCCAACATAGACTTTATGTTTTGCAGCCAAATCTCCCAATCGCTTGGATTGTGCAGATTTGGTTGGAAGCTCAACCGTTACCGATGTAGCACCCAACGCTTTTGCAGCTTTCAAGGCATATTCAATTTCTCCGTCAGAATTGTTTTCGCCTAATGCATTTGGTTTGTATGCATAAATTGAAATTCCGGCATCTTTGAATTTTTTTCTGAGCTCAACAAACTTGTCCATAGAAACCGACTCTCTCCACTCGCGTGTTTTTTGAACACGCTCGGCCATAGACTTTCTTTGTTCGTCGCTCATTTGTGGCCGCTGACCCGGAGCTCCTCCTGCTGGAGGTGGGCCCATGCGCATAGGTCCGGTGCTGGCAAATGTATTTCCTGCATAGGCTTCTGCAGGTTCACCCATCAATTCCAATGACGTAATACCACAACTTTTGCAGTATCCGATGATATCGTCTACCGTGCCAGGCATGCTGCGGAACGAATACGTAATGGCACCGACCTGCACGCCCTTGAATTTGGCAAAAGCGTCGGTAGCACCTGCTAGGATTTCATTTGAGAAAAACAGTCCTGTGCCTAACAAGGCCGACTGATGGATGAAGTTTCTTCTTGACCGATTCATATGGCTGTGTTTATGATATATTAGATGACTATTATCCCAAAGCTTTGCGCAGGAGTTCTACACTTTTTCTGACTCCCGATTTGGCTTCCTCTTTTCCTTCAAATTCGATTGAAATATATCCTTGGTAATTGACGTCTTTTAGGATTTTAATGATTTTATTGTAATCCAGCTCCAAGCTATACCATTCTCCTCCGCCATAGTAGGTTTTGGCTTGAACGAAACTGGTTTTAGAAGCAATCATTTTTAGTTTATCGTATGGCTCTTCTAAAAAATTACCCGTATCCATTAAAAGTCCAAGCCAAGGCGAATTCACTCTTTCATGCAGTTTAAGCATGCCTTCCGGCGTTGAACCCAACCCCCAGTGATTCTCTAATGCAAGAAGTACACCGCATTCCTCTGCTTTTGCCAGGCATTGGTTGATGCCGTCCACGCACCATTTGTAACCATCTTCTTCTGTGTAACCTGGAAGAATGGGTTCAATTCCGCGGTTCTTCATGAGGTCGTCGAATGATTTAATGGTATTCCATCTGCCGGTGTTTAGTCGCAGACAGGGAATACCCATTTTATAGGCCAATTCAATGCAATGGATGGTATGGTCTACGTGTTTTTGTAATTCGGCTTTATCTGGAGTCACAAAACCCTGATGAATGGAAAGGCATGTCAATGCGATTCCATTTAGAAATGCGTGCTTTTTAATTTTTTGGAGATAGGCGTTGTCCTCGCTTTCCATCTGACGGTGAAGGACATCAATACCCTCTAGTCCCAATGCCGCGGCATCATCAATGACTTTTTCAATAGGGAATTTATCTCCTTTGAAATGCCAGTATGAATAACTGGAAACACTGAGTTTTATTTTTGGACTCATGTTTGCAGGCTTGCTCTGAAATCCCTGCAATGGAACTGTTCCTGCCAGAGCAGCTAATCCTGTGGTTTGAAAAAATGATCTGCGTTGCATGTGTTTTATGTATTGGGTTTGATCCAGTTAATTTAAGCAAAATTCAACTGCCAGCCGTTATTTTTGAGGACTGATTTTTAAGCTTAACTCAAACCAAGAATGGATACATCCTGGCTTTCCCGATTCAGATTCTTGATAGAAGAAGAGAATCCTAAGCTACTTTTGAGCTGTGCAGAATTTGTGCATTGGCCTTTCCGAATTCGAGAGTAGATTTATTTCCATGGAAACTCAACGGGTATTTAAACGAATGAATTCCCATGCAGAGGTTGATTTGATAACCTATCTCAAAACCTACCTCTCGGATCATCCTGATACAGAAATCATGATCGGATGCGACTCTCAAAATTATGCTGAGCATACGATCTATGCGATTGTAGTTGCTATGTATAAAAAAGGCAAGGGCGCGCATTTGTTGTATCGCAGGTGGAAGACTGAAAAAGAATTTACGCGATCGAATCGTTTGCTAACGGAGGTTTGGAATGCTATAGAAACCGCAGAGCTGATGCGTTCTGAAGGGTTGCCTAAACCAGTTTGGATTGATATTGATCTCAATCCCGACCAGCGATTCAAATCCAATGAAGTATTTCGTCAGGCTGTAGGTATGGTGGAAGGAATGGGATACAAAGTTCGTTACAAAACGATGGGTCCCATGATCACGTATGCTGCGGATTACCTGATCAAAGTCTGATCAAATTTCATGTTGGATATCGTATTCGTAGACCTCTTTGGAGAATGCGGCTTCCATACTTTTTCTATCAAATGCTTTTTCATGATTGGCAAGAAATATGGTGGCTACTCCGTTGCCAATGAAATTGGTAATGGCCCTTGCTTCAGACATGAATTTGTCTACACCCAATAATAGAGCTAAACCTTCAATAGGAATTACATCAATTGCAGAGAGGGTTGATGCCAATACGATAAAACCACTTCCTGTAACACCTGCGGCACCTTTGGATGTGATCATTAAGATTCCGATGATGGTGAGCATTTGTTCTATACTCAATTCAACATTAAATACTTGTGCTAGAAAAATGATTGCCATCGAAAGATAAATGGTTGTTCCATCGAGGTTGAACGAATACCCGGAAGGAACAACAAGGCCCACAACCGGTTTTGCGCAGCCCATTTTCTGAAGTTTCTCCATGAGGGATGGAAGAGCGGCTTCGGATGACGATGTACCAAGCACAATGAGAAGCTCTTCTTTGATGTAGTTGAGAAATTTTAGAATACTGATGTTGTAATGCCTTAATATCAATCCCAATACAACAAAAACAAAGACGGCCATGGTGATGTATACAGTTAGCATCAACTTGCCCAAAGGAAGTAGGGTTGCAATGCCATACTTGCCAATGGTATAGGCCATGCCTCCGAATGCACCGATGGGGGCGAATAGCATAACGATGTGCAAGGCCTTAAATATATAAGTAGATGCCCACTGCATCGGCTTGATGATTGTTTCTTTGTTGGAATATTTGCTGAGAAGAATTCCAAAAACAATCGAAAAGATCAGAACCTGTATGGTGAAGTTGTCTTGGAAAAATTTTAGCCAGGAAAATTCTTTGGCGCCCGTTGTAAACTTACTGATGTCTCCACCTTCGATGTTTTGAGTATTCACTCCTACACCGGGTTGAACGAAGTGGGCAACTACAATGCCTATTAGCAAAGCGAACGTGGTAACGATTTCAAAATAGAGTATAGCCTTGCCACCAACTTTACCGACTTTTTTTAAATCGTTCATTCCGCTAATGCCCAAAGAAATGGTTAGAAAAATAATGGGTGCAATAAATTGCTTGATCACTTTGATGAAATTATCACCTAGTGCTTTCATTTGAACGGCGGTGGAAGGGGAGAAGTGTCCAAGTAGGATACCTGCGATAATCGCAATCAGTACCCAAAAGGTTAAGTTGGTAACTAACTTTTTAATAAAACTCATGAACGATGAATCTAGAATAAAGATAAGGGATCGGGTGTTGACATTGTATGGGGTTGACTTACTTTTGTTGCATGAAGATTTCTGGTTTTACCATCATACGAAATGCGATCATCAATGATTATCCAGCAATAGAAGCCATCACTTCCATTTTGCCTGTTGTAGATGAAATGATTGTAGCTATTGGTAAAAGCGACGATGATACAGAAGGGTTGATCCGGAGTATTGATTCCAATAAAATCAAGATTGTAGTATCAGAATGGGATTTATCTAAATTACCTGGGGGAAGGGTGATGGCCATTGAAACCGATAAAGCTTTGGCATCCGTTTCTACGGATTCCGATTGGGCTTTTTACATTCAATGCGATGAGGTAGTACATGAACAATATCACGAAGAGATTAAACGTGCATGCAGAAAGTATGTTGATGATAAACATGTGATGGGTTTGGTTTTTGGGTATGTTCATTTTTACGGCACCTATGATTATTTTGGGGATAGCAGAAGATGGTACAATCGCGAAATTCGAATCATCCGAAACGACAAAAAAATACAATCGTTCAAAGACGCTCAGGGATTTCGCATCAATGGGAAACGATTGCCTTGTAAGCTGATTGATGCTAAAATCTATCATTACGGATGGGTGAAGCATCCGCAGTTAATGGAGAATAAGCTCAAAACATTGAGTACCCATTGGATGGGTAAATCCATGAAACAGCGTTTGGATCAAATGGAAGGAATGTTTAATTACGATGAGTTTGATTCTTTGGGAAGATTTTTAGGTACACATCCTGCTGTGATGCGAAATCGCATTGCTCAAAAAAATTGGGAGTTGGATATTGATATAGGTCAAAAACGATTCACGTTTAAAAAATGGATTATGTATGTGATTGAAAAAATCACAGGGAAGCGACTATTTGCGTTTCGGAATTATAAACTGATCTGATTAGAATTCAATTACAAAACCTATACTGGGAAGTAGAGAACCGCTGTCGTTAGCCAATACAACTGGAATACCCTTTTGTCTATTGTTTGGAGCTAAGGGATTTCCAAAAATACCCGGGTTGTATGGTTCACCTGTAGTTGTAGCATAGCTTTCATCGTTATTCCTTTTCAGCGTGAATCCGGGTGCTGATGGATTCTTACTGTTGTATGCATTTTGAATATCCAAGAATAAATCCAAGGTCCATTTTTTGAAGTTGAATTTTTTATCAATTCTCATGTCAGCCGCATGAAATGCTTCTAATCGCAGTCGATTGATTTGGGTATAGTCTAATACTCCAGCAGCAGTGAAATAATAATTATCCAATGATAGGTTGATATCAAATGGTGTGTATGGTGCTCCGCCTTGGTAGCGGAAACGAATGCCAATTTCCCAGTTTTTAGGTAAGCGGTATCCACCAGTAAAAGATACCAAGTGGCGATTGTCCCATGCTGATGGAGTAAGGATCTTTGGATCTAGTCCTGAAAACTCACTCTTGTAATAGGTATACGCAAAAATTCCGTAGAAGTTTTTGGTGAGACGTTGTTGAAAAAGGAATTCAAATCCGGATGCAATGCCAGTGCCATTGCTGGATATTCTTTCATTTCCAAATACACCGAAGTCGCCACCAAAATTAGCCAATGAAACCCTGTTGTTTACGGATACCGGGTAATTGGAATAGTTTTTTCTGAAGACCTCTGCAGTTAATCTTGTGGTGCTGGTCGGTAACCATTCCAAGCCGCCTACAAAATGATCTGAGCGAATAAAGTCTGTTCCTTTGTTTACAAAGGATTTATTTTCTTGATATCCCAAAATGGTATAAGCAGGTGTTTTGTAGTATCTGGCAACAGAGAGGTTTGCGTTCAATCCAGGTGCTAGTGTAATGGTTGTAGCCAGGCGAGGTGAAAGATTTTGAATGAGCTCATTTCCTTTATCCATGAAATCATTTCCATCGGTTCGTATTCCGGCCGTGAGGGAGATTCGATCATTTGCAAATTTGTATGTTCCGCTTACAAAGGCCCCATAGCGAAACATATTGAATGCAGTGCTGTAGTTCGCTGTATAACCTATTCGTCTTTGGAATGTG
>JAULVY010000215.1:0-3351 GCA_032110825.1 Chitinophagaceae bacterium
TCGATATTATCAAGATTTATCCAATAAAGTTTCATTGATTACCGGTGTGCGTTTAGAAAATACCCAAATTGATTATACAGGAAATAATGTATTGAATGAAACTACATTGCAGGGTACAACCAATCTAAAAAGCAGCTACCTCAATGTTTTGCCCAATGTTAATTTACGGTATGAACCGAAAGAAGATCTAATTATAAGGTGGGGATTTACCTCGGGTATAGCTAGACCCGGGTATTATGAATTGGTCCCTTATCGAAATGTACTAAGTTCTGATAACGAAATCACAGTGGGTAATCCCGCTTTGAAAGCAACACAAAGTCGAAATGTTGATTTCATGGTTGAAAAATATTTCAAAGGCGTTGGTTTGTTATCTGGTGGTGTTTTCTACAAAAAACTTAAAAACTTCATTTACGTTTCAGTAGATCCAACATTTGATAGCTTGGATTACCAGAAGCAGTTCAATCCTGCGCCCGGTGCTAATCCGATCTCTTCTGGAAGTAATTTCACCTACCGCACGAGTCTTAATGGAAATAACGTAGAAGTTTATGGTGCTGAACTAGCTTTCCAACGTCAATTGGACTTTCTACCTGGAATTTTTAAGCGTTTCGGGGTATACGTAAACTATACCTATACATTTAGCACGGCTGATGGTATTTACAATGCTGAAGGTGTTAAGAGAGAGGGGCTTTCACTCCCCGGTACTTCACCTCACATGTTTAATGCATCGTTGAGCTATGAAACTAAAAAAGTGGTAGCTAGGATTTCTGCTAATTATGCAGCTTCTTATATTGATGAAATTGGATCAGCTGAATTTTTTGATCGGTATTATGATGAGCAATTCTTTTTGGATTTTAATGCGTCATATGCCATTAGTCCTAAAATCCGGTTTTTCACAGAAATCAATAATATCACGAATCAACCCTTGAGGTATTATCAAGGAGTGAAAGAAAGAACAATGCAATTGGAATATTATCGTATCCGGGGTGTTGCTGGTTTGAAAGTAGATTTATTCTAATTTCACAGCATGAAGTCTAAAATTGTAGTAGGCATACTGTTCCTTATACTGTCTAGTTCTTTTGGTTATACCCAAAAGTTTGATGGAGGGTATCGTGGATCAACAATTTCGGGCTTAAAAGTTCCTAAAAATGCGCTTAGTTTCTTAGTTATAGGAGACTGGGGTCGGTCTGGTGAATATTTTCAAAAAGAAACTGCAGTTCAGTTGGGTAGGGCATCTTATACAATTGATGCAGAATGGATTGTTTCTACCGGGGATAATATTTATCCTAAAGGAGTAGCGAGCGTGTCTGATCCCATGTGGAAGCGAAGCTTCGAAGATATATACACTGCTCACTCTCTGATGATTAGCTGGTACCCCGTTTTAGGTAATCATGATTATGCTGGTGACCCTGAGGCGGAAATTGCATATTCTAAAATTAGCCGAAGATGGAATATGCCATCGAGGTATTACAGTTTCGAACGTGTAACGGATGAAGGCGTTAAAGTTTTATTCCTTTATATAGATAGTTCTCCTTTTGAAAAAAAGTATTACAAAGATGGGGAGGAGCCGTTCAGATCAAATATCATTTCGCAAGACACTACTGCTCAGAAAAATTGGGTTCTTAATACCCTTAAGCAGTCGAATGCTGAATGGAAATTTGTGTTTGGGCACCACCCCTTGTATTCTGCGGGAAAGAGAAAGGGATTAACAGATGATGTTGCTTCGTCTGTTTTACCTTTGTTACAGGAAGGTGGTGCTGATATTTACATGTCGGGTCATGAACATCACCTGCAACATGATCAGCTAACCAAAAAAATACATCACTTTATTTCTGGTGCAGGAAGTGAAATAACTCCAGTTACAAATAATAAATTAACCAAGTTTGTTTCGGCCTCTCATGGGTTCTTTACTGTTTCCATCAACAAAGAAGGCTGTTTGTTTCAGGCCATTGATCACGAGGGGAAAATCCTTTACACTACTGTATTGAAAAAATAATTTTGCTCATTGGCAGAAAGATTTGGCTAGTATTTATAAAGTCTATAAATTTGGTAGACTAAATAACACAGTCACGTGGCCGAAGGGGGAGGCAGAGGTCGACAAAACCTCTTATGGCGGTTCGACTCCGTCCGTGGCAGCAGGAATGTAAAGTTGAATACAAGCAGGTTAATCAATCATGTATTCCATCCGAATGGTGATTGAACCTGTTTTATTTTTTTCACTGGTATTGTAGCTTCCACCATAACTGTATTCTTCAGTTGAATTTTTACCGGTTATTTGAAATACTCCCATTACGGCTTTTTTCATTTTCCCCAGATCACTTCCAACACTTTTTGCAATGGTTTCTGCTCTTGCTTTTGCATCCGCTGATGCTTTGGCTAAGAGATCCATTTTAAGATCAGCGAGTTTGGTATAATAATAGCGTGGTGCAAATGAATTGAGTTCAATTCCTTTTTCAATAAGCTCTGTAATTTCTCTTGAGATTTTTTCAACCAATACAATATCCTGTGATTCGATTTTGAAGGATTGAAAAAGCGTATACCCTGCAAATGAACTTGAAATTACTTCTCCATTATTTCCGTAACGGTTTTCATATTCTTTTTGAAGACTCACTGCACTGATGATAATGGAAGAGTCGTTGATTCCCCTTCCTTTGAGGTAGTTGCGCAATTTCATTTCATCGTCCTTTAATGCTGCATAGGCTTGTTTCAGATCATATGATTTTCGGTTGTATCCACCTTCCCAAACGATTAGATCCGAGGTGAAGTCAACCTGCGCCATTCCAACTACTGCAATGGCTTCTGTTGATTTGAATTTGTATTTATATCCGCCAACAGCAATTAGAACCGCAGCAATTACAGTCAATGGGATGATGTAGTTCAATAGGTTTTTATTCATACCTCATATTTATGCTTTAAGGTACGGTAAAAACTAGTATCGCCGATCCAGATTTATACAGGAAAGTGAATTCTTATTTATCTTTTATTAAGGAAGCCTTTCCTTTTTTTCTCATCCATTTTTTCAATTGCATATCGCAGCATGGTTCTGGGCATGCAAAGTACGTGGGTATCTAAAAAAGCTTCAATTTCCTTTGGTTTAACTTTCCATCCCTCCCTAAGCATCCACCCCGTTGCCTTATGCATCAGGTCGTGCGGATGTTGAAGCATGATCTTGGCTAACGCAAGAATATCAGCAACGTCATTTTGTTTGCGAATGAAATGCCAGGTTGCAACAACGGCAATTCGATTTTCCCAGAGCGAATCAGACGAAGCCAGCTTGTATAGTATTTTTCTGTCTTTATCTTCTAACCATTTTCCCAGAATGATGTGTGCGGATGAATCAACCAAGTCCCAATT
>JAULVY010000216.1:0-11472 GCA_032110825.1 Chitinophagaceae bacterium
AAATTTCCTGTCTAATCCCCACCGAAGAACTCAAAAAACGAATGCTCTCATAACCTCCGTCCCTCGTCCCTTGTCCCTCGTCCCTCATCCCTCATCCCTCATCCCTCATCCCTCGTCCCTACCTCTCACTCCCACTCCTCATCCCTTCTCTTCTGTATTCTAGCCGAAATCAAAATACTGATTTCATAGAGCAATACCAAAGGAACCACTACAATCAACTGAGATCCCCAATCAGGTGATGGTGTAATGATAGCTGCCAATACCAACAATACTACATAAGCATATTTTCGATAGGTGCGCAAGAAATTGGGGGTGATAATGCCCAATTTCGACAACAACCAAGTTGCCATTGGCAACTCAAAAGCAATCCCAGCTCCCAAGGTGATATCAATTAACGTATCCAAATAATCACTCAATGTTGGACGATACTCAATAACTCCAATGGCACCAATGGTATAGTTGGAAAGAAAATTAAATGTGAATGGGGCCAACATAAAATACCCAAAGCAAGCACCCATGAAAAAAAACATAGTCACCCAGAAAATAATACCTCTCGTATATTTCAATTCTGTCGGCTTAAGCGCTGGACGAATAAATTTCCAGATCTCCCAAAACACAAAAGGCAATGCCACCAAGAGCCCCCCTACAATTGCAATGGTGATACTCGACATGAATGTTCCGCTGATTGAAGTAACCTGAAGATTCAATGTCATGGGAGGCATGCACAAGGAATCTCCCATACCCAACGCGTGACTAACCTTGCAAAAAAACCGATATGAAATAAAATCATTCCGGGTCGGACCCATGATCACCTGATCAAAAATTTCGTCGATGTAAATGAAAAATAAGATTGCACTCGACAAAATCGCCAATACCGATCGAACAATATGCCAACGTAAAATCTCCAGATGATCGATAAAACTCATCTCAGATTCATCGTCGCTTGCCCTCAGTCGTTTAAAAAAAGATCCATTTTCTGCCACGCCGCAATTTACAGAAAACCGCTGTCAAAACTCAATCCCCCCCACATCAATACCCACTACTTTCCAATCCCTTTTTTCCCGCTTAAACTCAATTTCCCAATCTCCCCTTTTGATGGAACAATGACCATCATAAGCATATCCGGTTTCATGCCTACCTCCAATCAACATTCGATCTCCATTTACTTGCCTCTTTCCATAAGAGATAGCCAGGTTTGCAATGGTCATATACTTATGCTGATAACGACCCAATAAATAATGCAGCTCCGGTTCAGAAAGATTGGAAAATCCATTCACACGAACCCGATGGTTAAACATTTTCCCCTCTTGCAAGCTTTTTTTAGTCAGTACAGACTCCAAAACCTGTCGCGCCAATTGCTCAGGTTCCATAGTATCCCCATCAAGCGTATCGTATATGAAACAAAAATACATACCTGGTGGATGAAGGGGTAGCTGCATGTTCAAGAAGACTTTGCTTATAAATGCATATCTCCTTCTGTAATCAACAGGATCTTCATTGAAAACAATAAGGATATGATGCTGGCGAAACAGTTGAACCCATCGGTCAACTACCTCTTTTAATTCAGAATCGCTGTAACAATACTCCTCCAATAGCTTTTCCCGAAACTGAATTTTCTGTCGAATCGTAATGGTCAATGACATGGTTGATTGTTTTGATAAATTTCAAAATCATCCACTCCCATACCAAGTCAAAACCACCCTATGTTCGGGATATTATATCAGAATTCTTCCGGTGTTTTGAGCACGATAGAATAGTTTTACACCGTGAATAAGATGCAAGAAACCCTGCGAGAAATATTAATATCTCCATTTATACTGCTCATCAAGCTATATAAATGGATTATCTCTCCGTGGCTCGGACCCAAATGCAGGTATACTCCTACCTGTTCTCAATATGCAATTGATGCTCTGCGTAAATATGGAATAATTAAGGGCCTGTGGAAGGCCCTTAAACGAATTTCAAGTTGTCACCCTTGGGGTGGATCGGGGTTCGACCCAGCCTAAAAGCGCTCAGCAACTTTATTCCAGTTCACCACATTCCAAAAAGCTCCTAAGTAATCAGCTCTGCGGTTCTGGTATTTTAGATAATAAGCATGCTCCCAAACATCAACACCTAACACAGGCTTTCCTTTCACTTCTGCAATATCCATCAAAGGATTGTCTTGATTAGGAGTTGAACAAATCTCCAACTTACCATCTTTAACAATCAACCAAGCCCATCCACTTCCAAAACGAGTCATGCCCGCAGCAGCAAACTTTTCTTTGAATGAATCGAATGAACCAAATGCAGCATCAATCGCTGTAGCCAAGGTCCCACTCGGAGCGCCTCCTGCCTGTGGAGCTAGACTTTCCCAAAAAAAACTATGATTCCAATGACCGCCGCCATTGTTTCGAACAGCTGGAGAAATAGAACCTGCCTGCGCCACCAACTCTTCAAGAGATTTCCCTTCATGGGGCGTTCCCGCAATGGCTTTGTTGAGGTTATCAACATAAGCCTGATGATGTTTCCCATGATGTATTTGCATGGTCAATGTATCGAAATGAGGCTCAAGAGCATCGTGTGCGAATGGTAATGGTGCTAATGTAAATGGCATATACGTTTAATTTAGAGTGCAAAGATATTTTAAAATTCGATGGAAGAACTCGCTTACTTATTTTCTCCTTGATTTAAAAAACGATTTCATAAATTCTACTGCTTCTTCAGCTAAAACGCCGGAGACGATTTGGGTTTTAGGATGAAACGGGTTCTGATCTCCCGTATATACATGATGCCCGCTTTTTACATCCGAAGCCCCCCATACCAACTTACCAACTCTACTCCAATGCAAAGCGCCTGCACACATCAAACAAGGTTCTACTGTTACGTACAAGGTTGCGTCTGGGAGATATTTAGAACCTAGTGCATTGAATGCAGATGTTAGTGCAATAATCTCTGCATGTGCTGTGGGGTCATTTAACTTCTCAACCATATTGTACCCTCTAGACACAATGCGGTTGTCCATTACAACTACTGCACCAACCGGGACTTCCCCCTCATCAAAAGCTTTCTCAGCTTCTTTGAGTGCCCATTTCATAAAATGTTCATCGGGATGCTCCATGCTCAATTTTTTTAACCAATTGATCTATTGCCAACTGCATGTCTCGGTAGATATCAGCGTATGCCATCATCTCCTGATGAACAAAAACAAAAAACACATCGAAACGTTTATGATTTCCATCTAACGTATCTGCCAGTGTCTGTTTTTGCTTTCTGTAAGCTTCTCGAATTCTTCTCTTCAGAAGATTTCGATCGACTGCTTTCTTAAAATACCTGGATCCTACAGAAACACCCATTTGCAATTCAGAAGGTGTTGAATCTTTTACCAAAAAGTACATCAAAAAGCATCCAATTCTGGTCTTTTCACCCCGCTCAAACAAATCGCGAATCTTGGTGTAAGATTTCAACCGCTCGTTCTTTTGTAAAGTCTGCTTCATGAGTAAACAAAAATAGCCCCAGATTTTGCATCCGAGGCTACAATTATTTCAAAAACCGAGGGGTTATTTGAGTTTGCTTTCGCTGGAAACAGAGAGTTTTTTACGACCTTTTTTTCTGCGGCTTGATAAAACAGCTCTTCCGTTGGCAGTTTGCATGCGCTTTCTAAACCCATGTACGGATTTTCTGCGTCTGCGATGAGGTTGAAATGTACGTTTCATAATTCTTTATTTTCCTTTGTTTTGAAAGAATGACCGGGAGAAGCGGTCTTTGCTGTTCAATGATCCTCAGGTCACCACACCCGCGGAATTGTGAAAGGACGGCGAAGTTAGGGTTTTTGAGGAATCCATGCAAATCTTAAGCAAGCTTAGCCTCGGATGCCTTCAACCTATTTCCCCAGAATTTACCAGCTGCTTCTTCAAATACCAGAACATCTCCAGTTGTGAAAAAATTGAAATTCCCCCCTTTTTCTAGTCGAATTTCCATTTCCGGGTGTCTTTGAAGATAATGCGATAAGCTTTCGGCAACAATCTCCCCTTGTGAAATCACTTGAATATCAGGAGGTAACATAGCCCTAATGCGAGGATATAAAAGTGGGTAATGGGTGCAAGCCAATAAAATGGTATCGATATCATCATGTTCACCAATTAGCGAAACAAGGCATTCGCGAATGACAGGGTCTGATTTTTCATGATTCAGATAGTCTCCGGATTCCACCAAGGGCACCCAATCCGGACAGGCCATTTGATGAACATGAACCTCAGGAAAGGATTTGCCTATTTCAATAACATAAGAACCCGATTCTACAGTTCCCTTCGTTCCTAGAATTCCGATATGGCCAGTCTCTGTATAATCACCAATCACTTCTGTTGTTGGTCGAATGACCCCCAAAACCCGCTTAGTTGGATCTTCCCAATTGGGAAGATCCTTTTGTTGGATAGTTCTGAGCGCTTTTGCAGACGCAGTGTTGCAAGCCAAGATCACCAAAGGACAGCCCTGGTCAAACAACCATTGCACTGCTTGGTTGGTATACGTGTAAACCGTTTCAAAGTCAAGTGGACCATAGGGGGTACGGGCATTATCCCCCAAATACAAATAATTATACTGAGGCAATTGAGAGGCAATGGATTTTAACACCGTTAACCCCCCTAAACCAGAATCAAAAACCCCTATTGGTCCTGTAGAATTCATATAAAAAAAAGACCGAAACTAGGTTTCGGTCGGGCTTTTATTTTACCGGCGGTTTCGGTGCCGTATCTATTCTTTTCTTAATCAGAGGGAGAAGATCGTCTGCCTCAGGCTGAACCACCAAAGCTTCTTTTCTGAATACATAAGCATATCCATTTGCTTTGGCTACATCGGCAATCAATTGATTGGCTTTTTGAGCCACAGGAGCCATGAGCTCTTGCTGCTTTTGCTCCATCTGCTGCTGATATCCTTGCTCAAATCCCTGCAGTTCAACCAAAAGCTTTTTAAGTTTTTCTCTATTTGCTGTCTTGATCGCTGCCGACCACTTCGTTGAATCGGCCTTGTACAGACTATCCTGTCTGTTCAATTCTTTCAACGTTTCAGCATAGTTGATTTGAAGCGCACTGTCGTATTGAGCCATTTCAGCTGAAGCTTTTTTGTATTCGGGCATGAGCTGAACTATTTCATCAAGACTAACATAACCCGTTTTGTTTTGAGCATTCAAAAATGGATTGAAAGCCAACATGGCAATGACCACAGCACCCAACGTAAATAACTTTTTCATTTAATACTTGTTTGTTTTATTGAATTCGAAAATAGGCATTTTTTACTTCCCAATCAGCTCCTTTAACACATCGTCGCTTCGGTCCAATTTAGGGTCGGCAAATATAATGGTAATTCCCTCACTTTTGTCAAGAATCAGATCATACTGCCTTGCCACAGCCAGTTTTTGTACAGCATTGTAAACCTTATCCTGAATGGGTTTCACCAATTCCTGCCTTCTCTTGAACAGGTCCCCCTCAAAACCAAATCGCTTTTTTTGAAGATCCCGTAATTCTTTTTCCTTGTTGAAAATATCGTCTTCTCTTTTTTTCAAAAGTTCTTCACTCAGCATCACTTTTTCGGATTCAAAATTTCTATACAATTGATCCAAAACCACTTGCTTATCATCTATCTCTTTTTGCCACTGAATGCTGAAAGCATCTAATTTTTTTTGTGCCTCCTGGTACTCAGGAAGCTTCCCCAATATGTACCGGGTATCAATGATGGCATATCGCTGTGCAATCAAACTTGCTGAGAACATTAACCCAGAAACAAGCAATAAAAATATTTTTTTCATATGCATGTATTTATGATCGTGACTATTCAGGTTCAAATCCTAGCATAAAGGTAAAGCGACTGGCATCACGGAGTCTGGATGTAGGCGTAATTCGATCCAATCCAATTCCGTAATCAAACCCTAATAAACCAAACATCGGAAGGAAGAAACGAACACCAACTCCCATCGCTCTTCTCAAACGAAATGGATTCCATTCTTTAAAAGAATACCAACCGTTTGCAGCTTCGTAAAATGCCAACCCGTAAATGGTACTGCTCGGATTGGTAACAAAGGGATACCGCAGCTCCAAACTGTACTTATTGAATATGGTAAAGAAATTGCTTGCATTTTGTCGATCCGGATTGATGGTAGGATCCGAGTTCTCATAAACAGGATACCCTCTGTGCGCCACAATATCATAACCCAATACTCCAAAGTTATTGGTTAATCCCGCATCTCCCACTTGGAATCGCTCAAACGGAGAGATCGGTAAATTTCTGTTGTACCTTCCGATGAAGCCATACTTCGCTGCCATCCTCAATACAAACTGCCTGCTCTTGTCTTCCCCAGCTGGCTTTCCAATAGGAACAAACCATTCCGCATTGAATCTCCATTTGTGGTACTCTACAAGCTTGAAAATATCTTTACTGCTCACTCCCCGAATAGCGGACCAAGGTGGAGTAAATGTTCCGCTGAGCAAGAAATTAGATCCACTTCTTGGGAAAATAGGTTGATCAATGGATGTTCTTTGCAAAGCAATTTTAACGTTGAAATTGTTTGATATCCCGGTAGAAAAGGAAGGGAAAATGGCATAATTTTTGGCCTTGTACTGGATGTAGCTGATGGAGGTGACCAATGAAAAGAAATCATCAGGCCACTTCAACTGTTTACCAAATGCAATGGTTGCACCCGAGGTGCTTAGGTACGATGAATCTGAATAAGCGCGGTCAAACAAGCCTGTAAACGGATTGTACGCATTGGTAAACTTGGTATTGAAAACGTTGAACGTAAAAGAATTCCTTTTCTTTCCACCCAACCAAGGTTCAGTGAAAGAAAAGTTTGCAGAACGGAAGAACCGACCATTCGACTGATAACGCAAACTCAATTTCTGACCATCCCCCGTTGGCAATGGATCCCAAGATGATTTTCTGAAAATATTTTTAATAGAAAAATTATTGAACGTTACACCCAAGGTTCCTGTCAGACCAATTCCGCCTCCCCAACCAGCACTGAGTTCCAATTGATCAGACGACTTCTCTTCTACGCTGTAGTTGATATCCACTGTTCCATCGTCAGAGTTAGGTACCGGCTGCATACCCAACTTTTCTTGATTGAAATATCCCAGGTTGATGATTTCACGTTGAGAACGGATCAGATCAGCGCGACTAAACTTCTCACCAGGAACGGTTCTTAACTCCCTTCTGATTACGTACTCTTTGGTTTTATCGTTACCTGCAATATTTACATTCTTGATGGTAGCCTGCGGACCTTCCTGAATTCGGATCTCATGGTCAATGGTATCGTTGTATACCGAGGTTTCAACCGGATTGATTTGGAAAAACAAATACCCATCATCCATATAGAGGGAGCTGATATCCCCACCTTCTGGAGAAAGCTGCTTGCCCAGCTTCTTATTCAACACTTCGATATTATAGGTATCCCCCTTTTTAATTCCTAATAACATGGTAAGGATACTATCGTTATACTTTGTATTCCCTTTCCAGATCATATTACCAAAATAGTAACGACTCCCTTCGTTGATACGCATAGAAATGTTCAACTTTCCTTTGCGATCATAGTATTGTGTATCGGCTTCAATCAAAGCATCTCTATAGCCAAGTGAATTGTAATACTCCAATACTTTTTCTTTATCCTCAAGGTATTTTTTCTCATTGAACTTTGCAGAAGAAAATAGCTTAAACCTAAACCAAGGATCAATGAAATCACGAATCCTGGATGGCTTCAAATATCCTTTCTCTTGAATGAATTCTTTGAAAGTAAGAGGAGTAATATTGCCATAAGGGCTTACAATACTATCCGGGAAAAGAGTTAATCGTGTTGACTCTTTCGTTCCTTTCAGCTTGCGTTTGAGTTGAGCAGAATTGGCTGCTTGGTTTCCAAAGAACAAGACATCAGAAATACGAACCTTCACTCCTTTTGCAACATTGAAATTTAGAACAACCTTATCTGGATTGTTTGGATCCGGTAACTCATCAATTGTAACCGCAGCACCTTTATACCCCTTATCAATAAAGTACTTGATAATATTCTCTTGAGCAGACAACTTCATGTTATCTGTAACTACCCTTGTTTTCACCAACCCAACTTTATCTTTTAGCTCATCCCCCTCGGTTTTTCGAATGCCCTTGAATTTGAAATCGGAAAGCATGGGCCTTTCCAAGGCATCAATCTCCACGTAGATATAATCCCCTTCTAATTTGGTGATGTACACCTTGATGTTGGTGAACATATTCTGCGTCCACAGTTTACTGATGGCTTTGGCAAAATTATCTCCCCCCGGCAAGGTCACTTCATCCCCAACCGCGAGTCCAGAAACAGAAATAACAATAGCAGGATCAAAGGCTTTGTTTCCCTTAACTGCGATATCGGCAATGATGTATTTTTTGGGATATTTAGCACTAAAAATGGCAAGCAGCTCAGGATCAACAGAAGCGCCGGGAAGGGTGTCATTTTGGGCAGAAACGCTGTTTGAAAACATGAAAAAACCCACTAAAATTAACAGCGTACAAAGCCTCATCATCCAGTTCTTGGTTAAAGTGGGCAAAATAACGGCTTTTTGTCTAAATCTTTGTTAAAGAGGCGATAAGAGTTGGGAACTGACCTTGCCAAATCTTCTTTCCCGCTTTTGGTAGTCGATAATAGCCTCGTATAAGTTTTCCTTCCTGAAATCTGGCCATCGCGTTTGGGTAAAATAGAGCTCGGCATAGGCCAGCTGATAGAGTAGGAAATTACTGATCCGATACTCCCCACTGGTGCGAATCATGAGCTCGGGGTCTGGGAACTGGCTGGTCGACAAATACCGTTGGATCGTGTCTTGGTCTATTTCTTCAGATTTGAGCTTTCCCTCTTTGACATCCATGGAAATTTTTTTCACCGCCGTTAGCAATTCCCAGCGGGAACTATAGCTCAATGCCATGATAAGATTAAGGCCTGTATTTTGAGCAGTTAGATCCAAAGCCTCTTGCAATGCTTTCTTTGCATGAGAAGGAAGCATATCCAATTCCCCAATCACATGCATCCGTATATTATTGGAATTAAGAATTGGAACTTCTTTACGAATAGTTTCCACCAACAATTCCATTAATCCAGTCACCTCTTTCTCAGGCCTATCCCAATTTTCAGTTGAAAAAGCATATAATGTCAGGTATTTGACCCCCAACTCTGCACAACCTTCCACAATATCCCGAACACTAGCCACACCATGGAAATGGCCAAATAAGCGATCTTGTCCTTGCTCTTGTGCCCATCTCCCATTGCCATCCATGATAATAGCAATATGTTGAGGAACATGGTTGTTGTCGATAAGGGCTCTAAGGGACATGGTCTGCAAAGTTAGGAATTCCTAACGCGGATTTGCACACTTGTACGAACTGAAAGAAAAAGAAATTGCCAGCTCGGCAAAAATAAATTGATCCTTTTGCTCACTAAACCCTCTTTGCTTTCCTGCAACCCCTATTTTGGACCCCGTTTCATAAGAGCGGTCTTGCAAAAGATAGGCAGGAGAAGACTTTCCATTAACCTGTTGAGGGAACACGCCGTCACCGGCATAGGTAGTGCTCACATCATCTAAATAATCAGTATTTGTAAAGCGATGAGAAACTTCAAATGAGATATTAAGATTATTTCGCACATTATATTTGATGCCCATCCCTATGGGGAATGAAAAAGCCTGATTGCTATAGGGTTTTCGATCAGAATAAACACTGCTTCCTTGACCCTCAGTACCCAACTTTCTTAGATAGTATTTTTCGCCATCCAAATACGCATAGGGATCGTAGTTGAACGTACCAATTCCAAGTGTGACATAGGGGGTGAAAATAGCATAGGGACTACCCGGAATGAATTCAAAAAAATTGAAATCCCCCTGCACTGCCATTTCCCAGATCTCGGTTTGAAAACTCAAATTTCTCCGTTGTTGAAATTCAACTTTACTTAATCGATCAGCATATCCCAATTCAGCATAATGACCACTAACCCTCACAGCCACATAATTGCCAAATTGCTTTCTGAAATAAACTCCTATAGTTGGACGAGGCAGCTTCAACTCAGAGCGATTGTTTAAATCGCCAAAATAATGAGCAAACCCAGCACTGATTCCCAATTCCCCTTCTTGCACAATGGCCTCATTTTGAGCAGCAGAAAAATTCCACTGTAAAACCAAAGCAGTAAAAAGAAATGTACGAACGATCATCAAGCAAAAGTATTCAACTGAAATTCAATTTAGGTTAAAGAAGGCCTAAATATACACTATCCCTTTTCAGAGTTGCCACCGGTTCTTGCATTGCGGGTATCAAATCCCCAAGTTAATTTCTCACGCAGCGTTCTAAGGAAATTATTTTCATTCAGCCGTATAAGGTTGAAGCAAAAATCTTCTTTTCGAATCGCCAACTGAACCGATTTATTCACAACCTCCTTTCGTGAATCCAGGGTACAGATGAAATCTTCTGCCCTTCCTTCCACTTCAAAAGATACAACGTTGTGATTGGGAACAACAATGGGACGAATATTTAAATTATGGGGTGCAATGGGTGTGATGATGAAACTGTTGCTATCTGGAAATACAACGGGACCATTGCAACTCAACGAATATCCAGTAGAACCTGTAGGTGTTGATACGATCAATCCGTCTGACCAAAACGTATTTAGAAATTCACCGTTGATATACGTATGTATTTTTATCATGGGCGAAAACTCTCTTTTGTGAATTACAAATTCATTCAACGCAAAAGAATTATTCTCAAAAAGCGAAACGCTGGAATCCAAATGCAATAAACCGCGCTTATCCAAAACATAGGTTCTGGATTTTAGTGCTAAAACAGCCTCTTCTAAATTATCCTTACCTAAGCTAGCCAAGAAACCAAGTCGACCAAAATTGATACCCAATACAGGAATCTGTCGGTCGCGCACCAAACAAACTGTATCCAATAAAGTGCCGTCTCCGCCCAATGAAATCAACGCATCCAAACTATCGTCCAACTCTTCGGCAACTGAAAATAGTTGATCAGGCGTCAATTGAATTCCTTCTGTATCCAGTTCACCTTTAAATTGCCTGTAAAGCGGATTGAATACAACCGGAATAATTTCAGCTTGATTCAGATGATGAATCAAGTTGATCAAGTCTTGCGGTTGAAGGGAATGACCGCCCCTGCTGTATAATGCTACTTTCATGAATAGTAAAGGTACTAATTCCTGGCGTCTGCCTTGTGCAAAAACAAACCGCTCTGATTCAACTGATTAAAACTGTATTCTATTCGCAACACCAAATCATAAATGGTAACAACATCGATCCCCACACCTCCGGTATACATAAACTTGTTGTTCAGCAAATTATCAAGAGGTGGCTTTTTATTGTACACATACCCTGCATCAACATACCCTTTTATGTAAAACCGAAATGGAACGGATGAATATGTTTTCGAAGACAGTCCCGTTTTAAATTGGTAAGACAAAAATTCCTTGCCAATGGTATT
>JAULVY010000217.1:0-5852 GCA_032110825.1 Chitinophagaceae bacterium
CTATTGCATCCGAGGGAGCATCCAATGAGGTAGCGCCGGGTTTAACCACGGGGGGCACAGGATTCCAAATTTCAGTTAGCGTAGGATCTCCTTTTCTACCTTGTGAGAAGGCGAGTGCAGAAATCATTAAGCCCATCAGGGCAATCCATGTTTTTTTCATACCGGCAAAAGTTTAATTGAAAATTAAGTAAAATTTTGATTTAACAATTAAACGATTGATTTACCGTTGATAATAATTTTTATATTTGGTAAAACCTCTTCGCATGGTGTCGAAAGTAACAGAAGGAATTCGGATTAGTGTTGAGCAGTTTTATCAGCCGGATTATTCAAATCCCATTCAAGGTGAATTCATGTTCGCTTATCGAATCACCATAGAAAATAATAACGATTTTCCAGTTCAGTTACTCAAACGTCATTGGTTTATAAAAGACAGCAACACAGAAAATAGAGAGGTAGAAGGGGAGGGTGTAATCGGGGTTCAGCCTGTCATTGCTCCCAATGAAAAATACCAATACATTTCGGGGTGCAATTTAAAGTCGGAATTGGGGTTGATGCATGGATCGTATTTGATGGAAAATGTTCATAACAAGCAGCAGTTTCACGTCAATATTCCTGTTTTTCAAATGGAGGCTCCATCCAAAAGAAACTAGTTCAATCTGCTTGCATTTATTTAACTTTGCATATTAAATTTAAAAGGAAATTCGTCCATGGGGTACAAGGTTACATTTAACAACAAGAACAAGGTTTTTTTCAATGCACTAAAAGAGGAAGTTGATGCTTATTTTGAGCGCAATGGATTAAAAAAAACAGGGAACTGGCGGCTATACAGTAA
Organism: Chitinophagaceae bacterium; assembly: GCA_032110825.1. Taxonomy (GTDB): domain Bacteria; phylum Bacteroidota; class Bacteroidia; order Chitinophagales; family Chitinophagaceae; genus Pollutibacter. The sequence continues at coordinate 833 of JAULVY010000217.1, forward strand.
AACGCTGATTTTAATTCCATCGGCTATTTTCATGTATGTTCTTCTGTTGTCGGTGGATATGCATGTGTTGCTTTCATCCTTTATTTGGTTTCTATTTGGACTGAATATGGCCGCGATTGGATTTAACATCATGCACGATGCATGCCATGGAAGCTTTTCTACGCGTGACTGGGTTAATAATATATTCGGGCTCACCAATAACTTTTTGGGAGGAAATGCTTTTTTATGGAAGCTCAAACACAACATTATCCATCATACCTATACCAATGTAGATGGAATAGATGATGATATCAACAACATGCCCTTTATGCGGCAGTGCTCAACACAAGAATGGAAACCCATGCACAGGTTTCAAAGTGTGTACATGTTCTTATTGTATGGATTCACTTCCCTTTTCATGTTTTTCATGGACTACATAAAATATTTTTCAAAAAAGATTCATACAACCCCGCTGAAAAAAATGGATGCTCAAGATCATATTATCTTTTGGGCGGGTAAGATTTTCTTCATTGTCTTTTACATTCTCATTCCCATTATGGTTTTGGGTTGGCAGGGTTGGTTGATTGGGTTTTTAATCAGTCAATTTACATTGGGAATTACCCTGGCTGTTGTATTTCAGTTGGCTCACGTGGTGGAGCATGCAGAATTTGAAGTAGCAGGTGTGGATCCTGTTAAAATTGAAAACGAGTGGGCCATTCATCAGGTTAAAACCACTGCCAATTTTGCGTTTTCCAACAAATGGATCACGTGGTTCGTTGGAGGCTTAAATTATCAAATTGAACATCACTTGTTTCCGCGCATCAGCCACATTCATTATCCTGCCATCAGTAAAATTGTACAGGAAACCTGTGAAAAATTTGAGTTGAACTACATCTATTTCCCTACAACGCGATCTGCCATTGCTTCTCACGTAAAGTTCATGCATACCATGGGAAGGAGACCTTCCTGATAATGCTAGCGCGGCTTATAGGCTGAACCTTTCAGAATTTCTGAAGAAGGTAAAGAAAGAAGTTTTTTTAAATCGGTTTCTGGATTTTTATCCATGTATTTTTCAATCATTTTTTTTCCGATAAACAACGAAATGAATCCCGGAGAACCTAGTCCAAATTCTGCTGTTGATGGACCATCATTTACAAATGATCGGATTTTGAGCAAATCGTTTTCATACAACAGGCTGTTTTCTGTAAAATAATTCCATACAAATCCTTCGTTCTCTTTAACTGCCTTAAGTTGAGCTTCGGTATATCCAAGTTTTTTGGGTTCAGAAACATCTGGTAAAAAAAGATCCATGAGGTACATCCTCTTTCCATGATCAACCAGTATATCGAGCAGATTGCCGCCACGCAGCAAGGGTGGTAAAATATCATCAATCACTATACGAATTGAATTTACAGGTATCTGATTCACGTCAAATTTTTGTGAAATGTATTCTGGGTAGAGTTGCATTCCAGCAGCTGTTTTGTAAATGGATGATTGAGCGCCCAGATGCAGTTGAAGTCCTGCTCCAATTGCCCTACTGGTTAAAATTTCACCAGAACCTCCTGTCTCGGCATAGGCAAATGCATCAATGGGACCAACGAACGTAATGAACGTTTCAGGAAGTTTGTAGTCCGGGAAATAAAATTTTACATACCGAAAGGATGTATTTAGGTCAGAAGATACTTTTTTGATTGCATCATCAATGAGCAAGGTTGAATCGTATATGGGTTTATAATCGTGAATAAACTTTTTGATCATAAAAGACCACTGAGTTGTATCTGTTCCCTCCAATCCTAAAATTTTTAATAAAAAGTCATTTAGAAAATCAGGATGTTTTTCTTTCAATTGATTCAATCCTTGATCCAGGTTGAGTGTGTCGATTTGAAAAAATTCTTTTTCAAATCGAATCGTTTCCAGCTGAATGGTTACATTGCGTATGTCAGCATTGTGTTTGTTGTTATTACAGCCGGATAAGCACACCATGACCAAGACAAATCCAATAATCGGTAAAAAAGTTATTTTCATATTCTTACTATTCTAATTTGCTTCACAAAATTAACTTGATGTTTGCGGTTTCTACGATATACCTGCTGTTTTTAAGGGATTATTCGCTTGAATTTCTCAATTTTGCAGCATGAACGTCTTTGTAGCCCAGCAAAATTACCACATTGGTAATTTTACACTGATTAAAGAAAAAATTTTAAATGCTCTGGAAGAGGCTACACAAAAAGGGGCTGATCTTGTTGTATTTTCTGAACTATCTATTTGCGGGTATCCCCCAAGGGATTTATTGGAATTTGATGGATTTTTAGCACAGGTGGATGAAGCAGTCGCAGAAATTGGCAGTCACGTGGGTGATGTGGGTATTGTTTTGGGAGTGCCAACCCGCAACCACGATCAAACCGGAAAACCCTTATTTAACTCTGCTGTTCTCATTCATCAAGGTAAAATCATTGGCAAAGTCAATAAGACATTGTTGCCGAATTACGATGTATTTGACGAATACCGCTATTTTGAACCGGCTTCCAGTTGGAATGTAATTGAGTTCAAGGGAAAGCGAATTGCGCTTACCATTTGTGAAGACATTTGGAACCTGGGCGATAATATGCTGTATAAGGTATGCCCCATGGATCACCTGATGGCACAGAAGCCTGAACTCATGATCAACATTTCAGCTTCCCCTTTTGATTATGATCACGATGAAGATCGAAAAGAGGTCATACGACTGAATGTGAAGAAATACAAGCTGCCCATGATTTATTGCAACTCGGTTGGTGCACAAACAGAGATTGTTTTTGATGGAGGAAGTTTGATTTATGATCAACATGGAAATCTATTCAGAGAGATGAAATACTTTGAAGAAGATGGATGTCTTGTAGATACAAATGATTTGATGGATCCTGCCAAATCTACAGCTCAAGAACAAGGAAGGGCAATGGGATTGGATATGCGGGTAGCTAAAACAGATGATCCAGATAAAATTGTTGCTTATTTAACGAGTGACAACAATATGTCACAAATTAAATCAGCTCTCGTATTGGGCATACGCGATTATTTTGGGAAAATGGGTTTTCCAAAAGCGATACTGGGAAGTAGCGGAGGAATTGATTCGGCAGTAACCTTGGCCTTGGCTGTTGAAGCGTTGGGCAAAGAAAACGTGACAGCCATTTTAATGCCTTCGGATTTTTCAAGCGATCATTCTGTTTCGGATGCATTGGAACTCAGTTCTAATTTAGGAAATCCTTTTGAAGTGGTTTCCATTCAAAATGTATACGAAACATTTTTGCAAACGCTCTCGCCGGTATTCAAAGATTCTCCTTTTGGATTGGCTGAAGAAAATATTCAAAGTCGAAGTCGCGGTAACTTGCTAATGGCTATTGCAAATAAATTTGGATTTGTATTGCTGAATACATCCAACAAAAGTGAGTTGGCAACAGGCTATGGAACCTTGTATGGTGATATGGCTGGCGGCTTGAGTGTATTGGGTGATTTATACAAGACGCAAGTATATGCGCTTGCCCGATTCATCAACAAAGAAAAAGAAATCATTCCTGAATCGATAATCACCAAGGCTCCATCAGCCGAGCTGAGGCCTGGGCAGAAGGACAGCGACAGTTTGCCGGAATACGATGTACTCGACCGGATATTGTACTTGTATATTGAAAGATACCAATCGGCTAGAGAAATTGTTGCAAAGAGGTTTGATCTACATGTAGTTCAACGGGTGCTTCATTTGATCAATACGAGTGAATACAAACGCAATCAGTTTTGTCCCATAATTCGAGTTAGCTGCAAAGCTTTTGGTGTAGGCAGAAGAATTCCCATTGTGGCTAAACACGTTTCATGAAAGGATTGATTTATAAATCTACCGGTAGTTGGTATCAGATCCAATCTGAGGATGGCCGGCGATGGGATGGCCGTTTAAAAGGAAAATTTAAAATAGACGATATTACCTCTACCAATCCCATAGCTGTTGGAGATGAGGTTGGATTTGAAATAGAATCAGGCATAGAGGAAAAGGTTATCATTACTGAATTGCACCCCCGAAAGAATTACATTAATCGTGTTTCCCCTTCTAACAGACGGCTGCAACACATTATTGCCAGTAACCTTGATCAATCGCTGTTGGTAGCCACACTCAAGGATCCGAAGACCTCGCAAGGTTTCATAGACCGTTTTTTAGTCACCTGCGAAGCCTATCATATTCCTGCTATTCTATTGTTCAATAAGGCAGACATTTATGGTGATAAAGAGATGAATGCATTTGAGAATCGAAGGGAAATGTATGAGAAGATTGGGTATGGTGTTTTATTGAGTTCTGTGAAAACTGGCTTGGGAATGGAAGAACTACACCAATTACTCAAAAACAAGACAACCTTGATCAGTGGACATTCCGGTGTGGGTAAATCAAGCATCATCAATTCCATTTTAGTTGATGCAAATTTGAAAACACAAGAAGTGAGTGGATGGAGTGGGAAAGGTATGCATACCACAACGTTTGCTGAAATGTTTGATTTAGCCGAGGGGGGAAGAATTATTGATACGCCTGGAATGCGCGAGTTTGCTCTGGCAGATATCGATCGGCAGGAACTTTCTCATTACTTTCCTGAAATGAAAGATCGAATCAGTCAATGTCAATTCAACAATTGCCTGCATTACAATGAACCAGGTTGTGCTATTAAACAGGCGGTTATCGATGGTAAAATTCACGAAGATCGATACATCAGTTACTGCACTCTTTTGGACGGATTAGAAGAGAGGAGTTGGTAATCAGGCTTTGAACTTTTTTACTTTCGGCAATTTTTCTCCACTCATCAATCGCTCAGCTCCAATGTTAGTGCCATTCGTTGGACAACCTGCTTTCTTGGAGCAGGCTATCAGCCCTAATAATATGTATGCAATGATAAACTTGGCAAGTATCCTTTTCATGTAGATATTTATTTAAACCAAGAGCTGTACATGGTATAATTGTTAGCGATGCGTTCAATTTCTCCGCTGATTTTTTCGGGCGTTATTTCTTTCACTTTTTTTGCTGGAACAC
>JAULVY010000218.1:0-8549 GCA_032110825.1 Chitinophagaceae bacterium
TTTAGGCGATGTAAAAGGATGGTGTCTGGCCACCCATCTGTTTTCCTCTTCCGCATATTCAAACAAAGGAAAATCCAAAACCCAGAGTAATTTAAATTCGTCTTTTTTACGTAACCCCAATCGCTGCCCCATCTCTAACCTCAATTCACTCATGGCCTTGCGTGTTCTCTCTTCGCTTCCAGCTAAAATCAAAACAAGATCACCAGGTTTTGCTTTTGAAGCTTCTGCAATTAGCTTAAGTCGACTTTCATCGTAAAATTTATCGATGCTACTCTTCAAGGTTCCATCAGCTTGATAGCGTATATACGCAAGTCCGTTCATCCCGATTTGAGGCCTTTTCACCCAATCAGTTAGTTCATCCAATTCCTTGCGTGTATAGCCAGCAGTACCTGGAACAGCAATAGCCAATACAGACTCGGCCCCATCAAAAACCATGAAGACCGCGTTGTTTATCAAATCAGATTGATCCTTTTTTTCAAAGAAAACAGTATCCGGCTTTTTCAATGTTAGAATTTCCATTCCAAAGCGAATATCTGGCTTGTCATTGCCATACTGCCACATGGCTTCTTCCCACGTCATTCGAGATATGGTCTCTGTGTACTCGATCTGTTTTACATCCTTGAATATTCGTTTGATTAGGTTTTCAAACATGAATAAAATATCTTCCTGCTCTACGAAAGCCATCTCACAATCGATTTGCGTGAATTCAGGCTGACGGTCGGCACGCAAATCTTCATCTCTGAAACATTTTACAATTTGATAGTATCGGTCGTACCCGCTTACCATCAACAACTGTTTAAATGTTTGCGGCGATTGAGGTAATGCATAAAACTGACCTTGGTTCATCCGAGAGGGCACTACAAAATCTCTTGCACCTTCAGGAGTGGATTTAATCAGAAACGGAGTTTCGATATCCATAAATCCTTGTTCATGCAAGTAATTGCGGGCGGAACGATTTACGGAATAACGAAGTTCTAAATTTTTCTTTACTGCATATCTTCTCAAATCTAAATACCGGTATTTCATGCGCAGGTCTTCGCCACCATCGGTATCATCTTGAATGGTAAAGGGTGGGACTGCAGATGTATTGAGGATGTTGAATTGATCTACATCTATTTCAATTTCACCGGTAGGGATAGTCAAGTTTTTATTTGTTCGCTCAATCACTTTACCTATGATTTGCAAAACAAATTCTCTTCCTAGAGGATGTTTGTCTAATTGTGCATTGTGTTTTTCGTTGAATACCAACTGGGTAATTCCATATCGATCTCTCAAATCAACAAACGCAATGGCTCCAAATTTACGAATGGTTTGAACCCAGCCTGCCAAGGTAACTTGAGCTCCTGTATCATCCATTCTGAGTTCTCCGCAAGTATGTGTTCTGAACATGGTTTGTTTTTGATTGCCCCTTATAGACTGCAAAGATAAATCAACAGACCTGATTTTACTTAAGATTCAATTTCCCCCTTGCTTTGTTGCTGCTTGATCAGTAACTCAGTTTGTTGTTGCAGTTGATTTTTAAAATCTTTTCTATGTACAAAAAAAAGATAGTAATACGCTAAAATCAGAAGTCCAATCCCAAAGGGAAGAAGCGAAAATTCGCGAAGTCCATACGGTCCAATCAAATTAGCATCCCAGCCATAAAATTCCCCAATCATCCACGTGCAATTGGCTGTTATCCAAAAATCAATAGCCAAATTGTGAAGAAACTCGCTAGTGATTTTCCGTGTTTGATAGGTGATCATGATGGCAACAAACAACGTAGGTATAATCATGAATAAGGCAGGATATTTTAGATTTAACGCCCAACAGGCATCTTTTATCAGCCACAATAAAATATGCAAATTTTCAACCCTCCTGAACCTGTATGGTATGTTGTAGAGTGAAGGTTTATCCATTCGACAAGTATAGGGAATAAATTGAATTATTTGCCTTTCATTGCAGCTGCCATGGTCTTGCCTATGTCTGCCGGACTATCTACAACATGTATACCGCAAGATTTCATGATGCGCATTTTTGCTTCAGCGGTATCGTCGGCACCACCAATAATAGCACCAGCATGACCCATTCTTCTACCGGGAGGAGCTGTTTGTCCAGCAATAAACCCAACTACCGGCTTTGTGCCATGTTCTTGAATCCATTTGGCTGCATCCGCTTCCATGCTTCCCCCAATCTCTCCGATCATAACAATACCATGTGTGGCAGGATCATTCATTAAGAGTTCAACGGCTTCTTTTGTAGTTGTTCCAATGATGGGATCACCTCCAATTCCTATAGCCGTTGTTACACCCAATCCTGCTTTAGCAATTTGGTCGGCTGCTTCGTATGTAAGGGTTCCGGATTTAGACACAATACCAATATTTCCTTTCTTGAAAATAAAACCAGGCATGATACCTACTTTGCATTCCTCTGCGGTAATCACACCTGGACAATTTGGACCAATCAAACGAGTGGGTTTGCCTTGAAGGTAATTTTTAACTTTCACCATATCCTGAACAGGAATTCCTTCTGTGATGCAAACAACCAACGCAATTCCGGCTTCAGCAGCTTCCATAATTGCATCGGCTGCAAATGCAGGTGGCACAAAAATGATGCTCACGTTAGCCCCTGTTTCCTTCACTGCATCAGCAACGGAGTTGAATACAGGCCTATCCAAATGTGTTGTTCCACCTTTTCCTGGCGTAACTCCACCTACAACTTGAGTTCCATATTCTATCATTTGTGTGGCATGGAATGTTCCTTCTGTACCGGTGAAACCCTGAACAATGACCTTGGAGGAGCTATTAACGAGAACAGACATGATGAGGTATTTTTTTCGTGGGCGAAGGTAGTAAAAAAGGGACAAGGGACAAGGGACGAGGGAAAGGCAAGGGAATAGAGAAATACTAGGGAATAGGAAATAGCCAACTCACAACTCAAAACTTACAACTCCAACCAAGCTTCATAATTCCCCTCCTCCAAGGAGGGGTGCCAACCGAAGGTTGGCGGGGTGGTGATTTAACCCAAAACTCAAAACCCTCTTACAACCTTTCCCAAATTTCAAAAATCTTATCTCCTTTGGAACTAAGTCCAGAATGATGCCACTTACCTTCTTTGAGCGCTGCATCAAAAGATAGAGATGCTCCTACCCTGCTGGCATCACGGGAAAAGAATTCGATATTCTCGGTATACTTTCCGTCTTTGAATGTATAATTTCCTCCGCCTGTTCCAAAGAATTCACCAGTTTCAGAATTGATAGCCGCCCATTGGAATCGTGTGCCTGAAAGAATCTTGATTGTTTTTCGTGCTCCTGGTCTCATGGCAACCATTTTACCCTCCTGCTCCCTTCCTGTGATTTTCCAGTTACCTGACAATGCATCAGAGGCATCATCTACTTTTTCCCAGGAAACGTTTATTCCACCTAAAGCTAACTCCAGTTTTTTCTTGGAAAATTGATAAGAAAGAGAATAACTCGATTTTACCTCAGACTTATTGGCCGTATTGAATTCAATAACTCCAACCAACTTATTGTTATCTGATTTGGCGGTACCCCCAAATGTGTTGATGAATTTTTTAGATGATACATCAAAGGTAGCTACGCTGAAATAATCATCTACCAGTGTAAGATATTGAACAGCAGTATCAAGGTTTCGTTTCCAAGCGCCTTGAATAGATTGAGATTTCAAATTGTTGAAAACTCCAAAACAAGCCATTACAATCAAAAGTTTTTTCATACCAAATTGATTATAACTTTTTTATTCTGATATTTCGGAATCGAACTACATCTCCATGGCCTAAAAATCCGATATGACCCTTGCTATTCAATAAACCTGGATGCTCTCTGCCGTCGGGTGTTCCATTTTTAGAGGCTTCTTTAATATCTCCGTCTAAAATCACTTGTCCATTTAATATTATTTTGATGTTTGACCCCTTTGCAATTACAGTTTGCTCATTCCACTCACCCGTGGGTTTGAGAAATCCTCTTCGAGAAGGGATTACACCATAAACAGAGCCGTGGTACTGATATGGTTTTAAGCTTTTATAAATAGGCGACTCATTATCTAAAATCTGAAGTTCCATTCCTACATAGGCTGCATCGCCAGTAAGTGGTGTGCGAATACCCAACCCATTGTTTGCTCCAGGGGTCAATTGAAATTCAAATTTGAATTCAAAATCGCTGTATTCTTCTGCAGTATAAATATTACCTCCGCCTAATTCTGGATGTGTTACAATTACTCCATCCTCCAAGGCATACCCAACTTTGTTGCCAGTCCATTTATCCAAATGTGATCCATCAAAAAGCGATTCAAAACCAGCCTTTTGTTCTTCGGCAGAAAGCGGTGTTTTATTATCCATGCTAAGTTCTTTCACGTAAATATTTCGGTAGGCCACATACGTACCATGAGCTTGAAGTTCGATTTGTTCTTTAGGGAAAATTGGAATTTTTCGATCCCAGTAATTTTCAAGAGTCACATCGTCGGTAACCTTTACACCATTGAGATAAACAGTAACTTTTTCACCCTTCATGATGATATGAAACGTATTCCATTCGCCAATTTTATTATCTGCAACTTGGAGAGGCTTGCTTTGATTTTTTTGATTGTTGTACAACCCACCTGAGCCTACTTGAGCACCCGCTTCTCGTCGGGAGGTATCCCAGATTTGCACTTGTGGACTTCCTCTCAAATAAATCCCGGCATCTCCTTTCTCTGTTATTTTCCAATCCACAAGCATTTCAAAATCGCCGTATTTTTTTTCGGTACACAAACTCTCACCATGACCGGTAAATACAAGAAGTCCATCTTCAACCACCCAATCATTTTTTATGCTGGAGTTGGCTTGCGATTGAGCCAGCAGCAATTCTTGTTCAGTCATCTTGCTTCTTGATATGGGATTTCCGACTAACCCTTTCCATCCATCTAGATTCTTGCCATTAAACAAGGAAACCCAACCATTATCATAGGCAAGAGCTTTAAGGTAGTTTTTCAATTGTGGTACCAATTTAGCGCTGTCTACTCCGCTTATCAGCGGCAATGCTTTCTCTAAAGCTTCACGAGGCGCAACTCCCCTGATCGTTTTATCTTTTAATGCATTTCGCGCCATGATCAAGGCAGCCTGTTTTTTGAGAATAGGATCATCGAGGTATTTTGCAGCAACCATGAGTGCGGGAAAACCATTTAAACGTTCCAGTGAATGAAAAACCTTTCTTTTTTCAACCGGATCTTTAGCAGCTTGCAGTTGATCCTGAATGTTCAGCAACATTTGTTCAGTTGTTAAATTTTCAACGATCCTGGAACCAGACTTGCCTCCATCAGAAGTAGACATAGAAGATGTCAATGCTCTTCCATTGCTGATTGCTCCAGAGGCCAATGTAGCACGAACAGAATATTTAGGGTCGTTTTTGCGTTTGGCCAATAGGTTAACTAACTTTTCATCGCCCAAATAACCACACATTTCCATTAGAAGATCCTGTGCAGCAGAAGTTTTTGTAGAAGACAATCCAGTTGTCAACGCCTTTGCTGCTTTTGCTTTTTCATCGGGATCTAATGCAGCTTGGTGGACATAAGCACTTAGGGCATAGGTTGCACTGAGGTTTTGCTTAGCATCATCGAGGATGACAAAGAATTTTTTCCAATCGGATTTCGACCATCCTTTCATAGCATTCAAAGCAGCATCGGCGCTGGCAGATTGCTGGTAGGGAAAAGACTTGAGAACAGAAACAACATCAGACTGGGCTTGCAAAAATTGTGATGTGATGCCGATCAGTAAAAGAGAAAAGAATATTTTTTTCATGACTTGTTGTTAGGGGATTAAATATTCCAAGGAGCGCGCATGGGAGGATTGATCAAGCGATTTGCTTCGTCATCATTCAAAAAAACTTGAGCAACTGGATCAAAGCGAAGAGATCGTCCTAATTGCAGCGCAATTTTTCCCATGTTGATGATGGTGCAGGAACGGTGCCCATTGGATTCATTGAGTGCGAAAGTTTTTCTGAATCTAACTGATTCGGTGAAGTCGGTCACCTGCGGCTCTGGATCAGGCATCATCGACAATTTATCTTCCAGATTGGGAATGGTTGATTTAAACCCGTTGAATAATTTGCCGTTAGGACCTTCAATATAGGCTACATCTGGATCTTTGGCTTCACCATCTAAAATAATTTTACATCCATCCGCATAGGTATATGTAATTCTTCTAAAGGTTCCACAGGCATCGGGATGTTGTTGTTCTGCATCTACTTCAACTAAGACTGGACTTGTATCGTCTTTTCCTAAAAAGTATTGGATGGGATCCAAGTAATGTTGACCCATATCACCGAGTCCGCCTCCATCATAATCCCAATACCCTCTAAATGTTCCATGTGTTCGATGAACATGATAGGGCTTGTAGGGGGCTGGTCCAAGCCAGCGCTCATAATCAAGCGTATCTGGCACCTGCTGCTGCTCCAACTGAGTTTTTCCAACCCAGTAAAACTTCCAATCGAATCCTGTGTGCTTGCTCACAGTAACGGTTAGGGGCCAACCTAATAAGCCAGATTCTACTAGTTTTTTAATTGGTTTAACAGTGGTTTTCATTCCATAGAAGTTGTTTTCAAAGCGAAACCATGTATTTAAGCGAAACATGCGTCCGTATTGTTTAACAGCTTCTACCACGCGCTTCCCTTCACCAATCGTTCTGGTCATTGGTTTTTCACACCAAATATCCTTACCCGCTTTAGCAGCTTCTATAGCCATGATGCCATGCCAGTGTGGAGGGGTTGCAATATGTACAATATCAACTTCTGGAAGTGCGATCAATTCACGATGATCGTGGAAGGTTTTAACACCTCCCCCAATTGTTTTCTCGGCATTTTGAAGATGCAACTTGTCAACATCGCAAATAGCAACTACACGCGTGCCTGCGTATGGGATATGCCCCATACCCATACCACCTACGCCAATGATCCCTTTGGTCAGTTGATCACTTGGCGGGATATATCCCTTGCCCAATACATGTCGGGGTACAATAAAAAACCCAGCAGCAATTGCTGCAGAAGACTGAATGAAATGCCGTCTTGATTTCGAGTTAATTGGAGCCATATGTATCAAATTGATTCTCTTTAAAGATATAGAATGGAGGTGAAAAAAAGGAGGTCTTTTGTATTAAATTAATCACTCATTTGATACCTCATTTGATTTAAGGAAATAAGATGAAGATTTACTTCCATTTTTAAGATAAATCATGCAAATTTGTCCTCCCATCTTCCTGAAAATCAGGGCAAATCCATCATAAATCCGGAAAAGCCATTTCACGTATAAATGGTTTAAAACGAAATCGACTAAAACATACAAAAGTCTATTGATAGGCTGCATTGCCATTTTGCTATTATTACAAAATTCGGCAGATGCGCAACAAACTGATTTTGCTCAAGTTGAAGGATGGGTTCGTTCCGCATCAACTGAACAGGCCGAAAGATCCCGATCACTTACAATCGATTCTGAAGGCAATACTATCATCACTGGTTTTTTTGAAGGCTCCATCACATTTTCATCCCCCGCAAAAAACGTTACATTAAACTCCAACGGACTAGAAGATATATTCATAGTTAAATACGATCAATGCGGAAATATTGTTTGGGGGAAATCGATAGGTGCTGAAGAGGACGACCAAGGGAGATCGGTTACTACAGATGCCGCTGGGAATATTTATCTCGCTGGTTATTATGAAAGCGTAGTAGATTTTGATCCCGGCCCTGGTGTTACCGAAAAAATATCATTTGAATTTACGCGAGATGTGTTTTTTGCCAAGTTTGATAAGAATGGAAATTTTATTTGGGTTAAAAGTATTGGTGGTCCTGATTTTGATTTTTGCAATGCCATTAGCTTAGATAAAACCGGTAATATTTATGTAGTTGGTTCCTATGCTAGGAATATGAATTTCAATCCCAATGGCACTGCTGTTATTTCTTCTAAAGGCAACAGCACAGATATCTATTTTGCAAAATACTCGCCTAGCGGAGACTACATATGGGCAAAATCGTTGGGTGGCACTTTCAATGAAATAGGCAGTGATATAAAAGTAAATTCCGATGGCGAAGTTTATGTAACAGGATACTATGCAGTAATTGCAGATTTCAATCCTGATCCCACACAAGATTTAGAAATTATAAGCAAGGGACAAGAAGATATTTTTCTAGCGAAATTCAATTCGTCAGGAAATATACTATGGGTTAATTCCATGGGAGGAGTTTCAAGTAGTGAACGAGGGCATGCATTGGAAATTGACAGTCAGGGTAATATTGTGCTTGCAGGCCAATTCTCAGGAAATTCAGATTTTGATCCAGGCAGTGAAGTGAAAAATCTTTCTTCCAAAGGTGCCACAGATATATTTATTGCATCGTATAGGCCCAACGGACAATTGCTGTGGGCAAATGGAATAGGAAGCAATAGCAATGATATTGCATACGGCTTGGTATTGGACCAGAATGATAATATTTACGCAACCGGTTTTTTTTCTGCTGAAGCAGATTTTGATTCCTCGGATAATGGAATTTCAAATTTATCAAGCGCTGGATTACAGGATATATTTTT
>JAULVY010000218.1:8559-22154 GCA_032110825.1 Chitinophagaceae bacterium
AGTTAACCAGTGTTGGAGCCTATCAATGGGCACGCAATATTGGATCCAATTTTGGAATTGACAATGGCTGGGATATTGGCATACACCCCAATGGTAGTGTTCAGTTAACAGGCTTCTACACCACAGATGCAGATTTTGATCCAGCAGCAAACAATCTTCCGATACTGGGTTTTGGCAAAGAAGATGTATTTCTTGCAAGCTATACAAAAGAAGGTGAAGCTAAACTCATTGGTTTCAAAACCAACAAAACTATTCAATGCATTACAGGAAATGAGTTCATCTTTGAAACTGTACCGAAGAATGTAGGCAATAGTACAAAACTAAACTGGAGCTTCAATTCCACAAATTTTGGAAATACGGAATCCGTTTCAAAGTCGTTTACTATTCCAGGTGAGTATTTAATTGCACTTGACTTGGAAGATAAATTTGGGTGTAAAACAACCTTGTTAGACACGATTTTAGTAGGAGATATACCAAAAACAGTCTGGAAACTAAATGACAATCAACCTGAAAAATGTTTGCTTAACAATAGTTTTTCATTCATCAATCAATCTTCCTCTGAATTTGGTACGCCAAGTTATTTATGGAATTTTGGTAATGGTACAATATCAAAAGATAAAGACCCCATCATCAATTATACATCTGCCGGCACTTATCCGGTAACACTGACTGTATCAACGAGTACTGGATGTGAATCTGCATTTTCATCTGTACTGAAAGTCAACCCGCAGCCCGTAGGAAGCTATACTATAAATAACTCAAGCCAATGTATCACAGGAAATAGCTTTATTTTTCGAGCAATAAGTGATGCTAAAAATTTATTAAACTGGGATTTTGGAGATAACACTACTGAGCAAGGAAAAAATGTTACGCATTCCTATAGCAAATCAGGGACCTATTCTGTTGTTTTAAGTATATCCAATGAATTCAATTGTACAGAAAAAATTACACAAGTTGTAGAAGTAATTCCTAATCCATCGCCTACAATAACAGTAAATTTTATTGAACAACCTTTACTCACCAATCAATTTGAGTTTACCACGGTAAATGAAAGTAATAGCATTCAGTACAATTGGAATTTTGGAGATGGCGCTACAACTTCAGGCACCTCGGTTTCACACACGTTCTCAAAAGCAGGCACCTATACAATACAACTCAATGCAAACAATAGTCGCAATTGCTCAAGTCAAACTTCAACACTAGTAACTGTTTCGCCAAATCCTGATTTTTCATTTGACATCAACCAAGCTGCTCAGTGTCTTTCAGGAAATTCTTTTGTCTTTACTCCTCTACCAGCTCCATTACCAGCCAACATTAATTATACGTGGACACTGAACGGAGTAGCATTTTATACAGGATCGAACACCACAGCATCCATTACTGTACCCAATGCGGGAAACTATATCATTGGTATGACTTTGATAGGAAGCGGAAGCAATAGTGTAACTGTAACTAAAACAATTATTGTATATCCGAATCCAACAGTGAATTTTACTATCAATAAAGAAAAGCAATGCCTAAATCAGAATTTATTTGCATTTAGCTCCACCAGCACACAAGCAACAACTTTTTCTTGGAATTTTGGCGATGGATCTCCTGGCAGTCCAGCATCGAGTACTATTTACAGCTATACCAAAGCTGGAACATATTCTGTAACAGCTTCTGTTTTTTCATCAGAGGGATGCGAAGCAAGCGAAACTAAAACAGTTGAAGTGTTTCAAGTTCCAAACTCAACTTTTAGTGTAAACAATCCAAGGCAATCTGTAACGACAAATATTTTTGAATTAACAGCAACAGAAGGTTTATCTCAAAATCTGTTCAGTTGGGATCTTGGCAATAATTCTAAGTTAACGGGAACAACAATCTCCTATACATACCCTTCTGCAGGCATTTATTCGGTAAAATTAAAAGTAACAGATCCCAACCAATGCAGTACAGAAAATGCTCAAACAATTGAAGTATTTAGCAATTCAAATCTGTCATTTGAAGTAAACAAGGAACAACAATGCTTAACGTCTAATTCATTTTCATTTAGCAATACATCGAGATACGAAGAAACGGATATTCAATTTTTGTGGTACTTGAATGATGCACTATTTTATTCGGGCAATCAACCTATCAGTCCCTTGACATTCAATTCAGCTCAACAATTTCAAATTAAATTGGTTTCCATTGGAACCAATGGCAACAGAGACAGTACAACTAAAATCATTCGTGTACTAGACAACCCTGAGTCAGTCTTTACCATTGAAAATGATTTACAGCAATGTCAATCTACCAATGAATTTAAAGTTCTAAATAAATCAAGTGTAGCTAATGGAACATTTGACTTCATTTGGGAATTTGATGGTAAAACTTCCGATTTAAAAGAACCAGCCATACAGTTCAATCAAATTGGGACGTATTCAATTACCTTGATAGCAAAAACCGAAGCTGGTTGTACTGGAATTTCTTCAAAGACAGTTACAATTGTTCCCAATCCAGTTGCTGCATTCAGTATCAACAACGACAATCAATGTGAATTGAGCAACAGCTTCCTGCTGGATGCAACTTCCTCTTCACTAGGCTCAACTTTTCTCTGGAATTTACCCAATGGAACCACATCTAGTCAACCCATTGTTTCCAGTCTTTCGAGCCTAAGCCCTGGAACCTATTCTATCACCCTTACTGTAACCAATAGCTTCGGTTGCCAAAACTCAAAAACAAAAGAAATAACGGTTCTTGCTAATCCAGTAGCCGACTTTAACGTTAATCAAACACAGCAGTGCCTGGCAAACAATCTTTTTGAGTTTACCAATACATCTTCTATTTCCAGAAACTCCACACTTTCGTATCTGTGGAAAATTGGAAACAACTTTACTACAGAACTCAGTACACCAAATCCGTATCCATTTAACGCGACCGGAACATACACCATCACACTAAGCGCAACTTCACTTGCTGGCAATTGTACTGCAAGTAAATCTTTAACCGTTACAGTGAATCCAAACCCAATTGTCGATTTTACTATCAACAAAGCAATTCAATGCGCCTCAAATAACAACTTTGAATTTGATGCAGGGACATTCGCATCACCTGGAAGCTCAATTCTTTGGAACTTACCCAATGGGGCAACTTCAACACAATCCTTTGTTTCAAATTTCTTTTTAGAAAATCCAGGGACCTATTCAGTGACACTCACAATTACCAACAACCTTGGATGCCAAAACACAAAAACAAAAGAAATTACAACATCACCCGATCCTCAAATCAATCTTACTGTAAATAAGATCGTACAATGCATAGAGAATAATAGATTTACCTTCTCAGTTCAGCCAAATACGACCATATCAGCATTTGCTTGGAATTTTGGAGACGGAACTATCAGTAATGAAGAAAATCCTACACACACATATCAGACTGTAGGTAAGTTCCCAATCACCCTTCAAGCAACATCAGCAATCGGATGTATTGAAACAATTACGACTACAATTGAAACCATTAATAACCCGCCAGCAGATTTCACAGTAAATAGTGTCGATCAAGCTCTAAGTGGAAACAACTTTATTTTCACACCAATTCTGAAAGATGGGTTTGACCATCTTTGGCAGTTTGGAGATGGCATTAGCAGTTTTGAAGTTACGCCATCCCATACCTATACTCGAACGGGTAGTTTTAAAGTGATCCATACTGTTTCCAATGGCGAAGGTTGTTCTTCTGCTTTCGAAACGTTTGTAAATGTAAATACAAGTCAATCGGTAAAATTCTCCATAAATAAATCACCGCAATGTCTTTCGGGAAATGAGTTTTTATTTAGCAATACTTCATTAGAAACAAATAATATTTCATTCAAATGGTATTCAAATACTATATTGTTTTTTGAAGGAATCAGCCCTCCAACACAATCCTTTTCAAATGCCGGGACTTACCTAATATCACTGGAGGCAATCTATCCAGATGGCTCTAAAGATATTGCTCAGCAAAATATTACAATAGAAGATGCTCCAACAGCTTCGTTTTCTTCTTCAACAATAAACACCTGCTTAAATAGCAATGAATATAACTTTACACCCATTTCCGAAAAAAATCAAAATTTAACTTTTACCTGGAAAATAAATAACGTTGATGTTTCAAACCAACGTATACTCAATTATAAATTTAGCAATGCTGCTACTTTTACCGTAACCTTAAATATTAGTAGTATTAGTGGATGCAGCAGCACCTTTAGCACTTCCATTACTGTTAACCCCAATCCAAATGCAGAATTCACAATCAATAATAACACTCAATGTGATTTGAACAATAACTTCCTATTGGATGCAACTGCTTCTTCATCAGGATCAAGCTTTCTTTGGAATTTACCCAATGGAACCACGTCCAGTCAACCCATTGTTTCCAGTCTGTCGAGCCTAAGCACTGGATCCTATTCTATCACCCTTACTGCAACAAATAGCTTCGGCTGCCAAAACTCAAAAACAAAAGAAATAACGGTTCTTGCTAATCCAGTAGCCGACTTTAACGTTAATCAAACACAGCAGTGCCTGGAAAACAATCTTTTTGAGTTTACCAATACATCTTCTATTTCCAGCAACTCCACACTTTCGTATCTCTGGAAAATAGGAAACAACTTTACTACAGAACTAAGTACACCAAACCTATATCCATTTAATGCGTCAGGAACATACACCATCACACTTAGCGCAACTTCACTCATAGGCAACTGTACAGCAAGTAAATCCATAACTGTTACAGTTCAGGATCCCATTTCTACACGTATTAAAGTAAATGAAAGTAAACAGTGCTTAAATACCAATAATTTTATTTTTGAAGCCATAACTTCCAATGCAAGTTCAGTAAAATGGGACTTCAATGACTTTACAAAGATTGAACAAGGACTAAATATTAGCCATACATTTAAAGAAGCCAAATCCTATCTAATCAAAGCAATAGCATCTAACGGTACCTGTACGGATACAGGATATGCGGAAATTGAAGTTCTGCCACTTCCCATTTTAAATTTGACCATCAATGATCCTGAACAATGTTTGGAAAAGAATCAATTTGAATTAACAGCAGACGGAACTATTGAAAATGGATCCATTAGCTCCTTTATATGGAATTTAGGTGATGGAAATACGAAATCTGGTGAAAAAACAAATTATACATACAACAGTCCCGGCCTTTATACCATCTCACTCACCGGAACTTCATCCCAAGGATGTATTGCGTCGGCTAGTAAAAAAGTAAATATTATCGATGCACCAAAACCGTCATTTACTGTAAATACATCGGAGCAATGTTTAACCAACAACAGCTTTGTGTTTACAGCGAGCTTTATTTGGAAAATGGGTGATGGAAATTCATATGAAACCAGGAATGTAACTCATCGCTATTCAACCGAAAATAGATTTATTGTCAACTTGATAGCAAATTATGAAACCGGTTGTAGAGACAGCATACAAACTGAAATAATAATCAAACCAAGTCAAATTTCTTCATTCACATTAAACAGTTCAACACAATGTGAAAACAACAATAACATTGAAATAAACAATACCTCTACAGACCCGTTGGGCAACCTCAGTTACACTTGGTTATTTGGAGACGGAACCATCAAAAGAGATGCAAATCCAACACATACGTATAACAAAGATGGAAACTACACCATCAAATTAATCACTTCCAATGTGTTTGGTTGTTTAGACAGCATATCGAATTCCGTTTCTATTCTGGATCTACCAGAACGCGTGATACAAATAAACGATAGCATTCAGTGTCTAAAAAATAACAATTTTATACTCACCGGCGGAAATCTCCAAGATCCTAACACTACGTATACATGGGTTTTTGAACCGGATATACGCAAGGCAGGCTATAAAGTTGATCATCAAATTCAATCGATAGATACCGTTTCGGTAAAATTAATTATAAGTAAAAACGGATGCACAGATAGCACAATGAAGTATTTGTATATAGCCAAAAATCCAATAGCAGGATATCTCGTTAACGATAGTATACAATGTGCTCAAAATAATCTTTTTGTATTTACCAATACAAGTACTGGCGAATTTCTGCCTTTTTCATTCGAATGGAAAAACAATGATATTGTGTTTTCAAATGAAGCATCACCGTCCCTGAAAATAAATACACCTGGATCTAAAAAAATAAATTTATTAGTAAGAAATAGTGAAGGCTGTATCGACAGTATTCAAAAGATTCTTCAGGTAATACCCAACCCAGTGGTACGCTTTGATATTAATGACTCAACCCAGTGCGTGACCAATAATCTGTTTTCATTTATCAATGGGTCTACATCGCCGCTAGCGTTAACAACCTATATTTGGAAAATAGATAACCAACAGGTTTCAACATCAAAAGACTACACGTTTACCTCTAGGAATTCAGGGACTAAAAATATCAAACTTCTTGTTTCAGATGCAGAAGGATGCACAGATAGTTTAACAAAATTCATTGCGATTGGTGAACAGCCTATTGGTAAAACCCTTCCTGTTGCAACCGCTGTTGTAAATAGACAACTTCAGTTAAATGCACGTGTTTTCACTAAAACCAACTACAATTGGACACCTAAAATTGGCTTGAATAACTACCTCATACCCAATCCTGTATTTCAGTACGACCAGGAAGTGCTATTTACTATTGCTATGGAAAATGAGTTCAATTGCAAGTATACAGACACACTAAAGGTTTTACTATTTAAAGAAAAAGACATTATTATGCCTAAAGCATTTTCACCAAATGGTGATGGTATAAATGATGTGATTAAACCTTTCCTCATTGGTATTCAGGAATTCAAATTCATACGGATTTTTAATCGTTGGGGAAATTTAGTATTTGAAACCAAAGATGAAAACAAAGGTTGGGATGGGTTCTATAAAGGAAGCAAGCAAGCTATGGAAACATACACCTGGATTGCAGAAGGAATTGACATCGATGGTTTAACCGTAAAAAAGGGAGGCAATTTTATATTGTTGCGATAATTGAAAAAACTTCTCACGATATTGTCATTTTTTCTATTCCTTATGTCGAAGGCTCAGGATCCTCATTATTCCCAGTATTTCTCGTCGCCTCTTACGATGAATCCTGCCCTCACCGGAAATTTTGAAGGAATTTATAGAGTAGCCGCAAATTACCGGAAACAATGGTGGCAAGTTGGCAATCCATTCAACACAGGAACTATTTCATTTGAACATAAAATTCTGAGAAATAAAATCGAAAGTGAAAATCGTTTTGGCATTGGAGGCATGATTTTAAACGATGAATCACTCGCAGGAGGATTTAGAAGCACATCAGGAGCTCTATCAGCGGCCTATCATCAATCTTTAGATGTGTTGGGCGTTAATAGCCTTGGAGTGGGTATACAAGGAGGATATCACAATCGAATCGTAGATTTTTCAAGGCTCACCTTTGGAACTCAGTTTGCTAGTGGCGGTTTTGATATAAATATCCCTTCTGGAGAATTTTTTCCAGTTGGACTAAAGCCCTATTTTGATATTAATGCAGGCTTAGTCTATTCCTATAACGACGGAGAAAATTCGGCATACCTCGGAGGATCTATCTATCATGCTGCCCGCCCACGGTTCAGCTATTTTCAAGACGAAGAGGCAAGAGTACCAAGAAGATACACTATACACGGTGGCGCAAATTTTTATTTCTCTAATAATTCGTATCACCGAATCATGATCAGCGGTATATACATGGTTCAAAACAAGGCCTCGGAGCTGAATACAGGACTAGCGTACGGCTACTACATCGGTGATGAATATACCTCTAAATATGTTTATTTCGGAGCATTCTACAGACATCAAGATGCTATTTACCCGTATGTTTCACTCCAATTGAACGGGATGCAATTTGGCTTGAGCTATGATGTTACAACCTCAAAACTAAAAAATATCGCTCCAAAATACGGTAGTGTTGAATTGACATTTATCTATACAAAACCTGATGATAGAAACGACAGAAGGATTATGCCCTGGAATTTCTAATAACTATTATTTGGTATACACCTGTATGCTTTATTGTCTTACTCGATTGGCGAAAGTAGAACAGGACCAAGCAAACCGGATAGAAATGGCTTCCAGGACGATGCAGAAAATACACCGTTAATAAGATTTTCTTTGTGCTTGGCTGACATGTTGATGTTGTAAAATTTCTTCCAAGCTACCCCATTCCGGTCCAAATAGGCAATCCGATTTGCCATTAAATTGGAAACTGTGACCTCTATCGTGTTTTGCTCTTTCAATATCGATCCCGTAATCCTTAACGTATATTGAGGTCCAATTAAAGAGCCGAAATCTACCCCATTTATTTTAACGGAACAGGTTGAATGAACGACTCCAAAGTTTAGCAAATAGTCGATTGAAGAATTTCCCGACCACTTAAAATTCAATGTATATCGAGCGGAACCGGAAAAGTCTTTTACGAATTTGATTGGCCACTCCGTCCATGAACTCAGATCAGTTGTAGTATAATCAGATGGCAGAGCAGGACCACCAGACAAAAATTGAATTTTCCATGGTCCTGTAAGTGTATCTGTTTTCCCTAAATAGGTATCATAAAAATAATTAGCTACCTTAAAATCAACTTTAGAAAAAAGAATAAGTATAGTCTCATCTTTATCAATACTCAACTGAAATTCATTTTGTTCATTGTCGTTTAGTACTCGCGCTTTACCTATATCTCCTGTAATAGGGTTCAATAAATATACTTGCACATCTTTGCTGGGGATCTTGAAAAGAGAATTGATTTTTCGGGTGGAATTATTTTCAACAAAATAGAGGGCTCCTTCTGGCAACTCCCGCCTTATCCAATTAAGACCTTTAGCACTCAAGCGTTCATAGGGGACAGCAGCTTTTGTCAAAATCTTTTGCAAATCTGTTCCAAGAAAAATCATTCCGCTTCCTAATGCATACAACTCAACGGGCTGAACAGTAGAGGCAAACCGCATTTGCTTTGTTTCTTCAGAAAAGAACTTGCTTCTGTTTTTGTAGTCATAAAACCCAGGCACATCGTCTGGCAATTTGTCTAAGAAGGCGATTCTAGCCCCTTGCCTGGCTAACTCGAGAAGTTTTTCTAATGTTTTTCCCTCCATATATTGGACCGCAGGAATAAGAATGATTTTTGCTTTCAGGTTTCCTTCTGTAATAATTTCTTGTTGGTTTACAGAAAAATTCAATACCTGTCGATCGCTAAAAAAATCAAAAGCATACCCATTTTTTAAAAGCCAAGATGCTGCTTTAGAAAATACCGAGCCTTCAACGTTCTTGTCCATCCCATCAAAATGTTGAAGCAAATTATCCCCTGGGGCACTGTATGCATCCGCTAAAGGATAATACACTAAAACATCTGTTGATGGATCACCCTTTTGTAACCAAGACTGCACACGAGTAACATATTCATTTAATTTTTTAAAATCATTCCATTGAGGATTGGTGGGCTGAAATTGAACTGCGGCATAAAAGAGCCATCCAGGCCAGCTAGCTTGTTGGGGTGAATAGGCAGTGCCATGATAAACAATATGGTTAACCCCACCTAAAAAGTACTGATCGACTGCCTTTTTAACTTGAGCCCAAGAAGTAGTAAAGTTTTCATTTAACCAAGTAGCAGTTTCAGCAGCAATCAATTTTTTTCCTGAAACATGAGCAGCTGAACTGGCAAATTTAAAACGCATGATCTCGGTACCTTCTGTTTCGGGTATGTCAACACGCGAATACAAATCGAGTGTATTTGCTGGGGATCCATGTGATTGATTTCTCGTCAATTTTCCTTTTTGATGTGCCCAATCCGTCCAGGTACCTGTAAAATTATTCAATATCATTTCATCAACTACCATTCGATAATCGTATCGAACCCTTCTATTCTTATCAAGGGAATCTAGTCCAAACAATGCCGGGAGCTCCGATTCTAAGCGATATCCCATTTTATCATTGAAATAAGAAAATAGTTCATCTGAAAAATTAGCTTGCCCTTTGGCATCATCAACTTCGTATGAATCATTAAAAAATGAACGCAAGGAAGCAAACGAATTGGATTGAACTACTGAATCAAAAGCAGAAAGATAATTTCGGGTAGCAGATAACGAAAAATGATCAATTGCATATCCTTCTCCACCAGGTGCAGCTCGTTCAACCATTTTCCCGTGAAGTACCGAATAAGCCGCATAAAATGTCCATTTCCCTTTTGAGAGTATTGGCATTGATGACAGGTTATTTAATTTATCACTCAAATCGATTTTTAATCCTGCCGAATCGACTGCCAATAAAGCAATAGGATATATATCTTCAGGGTTTTGTAATTGATCAATGGAGAGCTCTTGACTGGAAACTCCTGATTTCTTTTTTTGGTCATAGACTGAAAAAGTAAGCGGAGATTGATTGGCTACGCGAATGAACCCCTCTCGAAAAAGCTTCAAGCTATCCTTCCACGAATCAACACCATTGGAAGTAATTTTTTTTAGGTATATGGATTTACTTGCATCCTGTTTTGTAACCCAAGGTCCACCAAAAGGCCAACCTGTTGCATTAGCAAGATCAACTCCCAATCCTCTTTTTTGAGCTTCGCGTAGTGTAAATGATACAGCATCCTGCCAATCGCGCGATAAGAAACTCTTAAATTTATCTTCCTCCCCTTTAACTCCATAAATAGGAGTAATTTCAACACCACCTATACCCTTGGAATTCAATTCATCCAACATCCACTGTAAATCTTTTTTTTCAACTGCACTGCCATGCCACCACCATCTTACCCAAGGCTTGTGAACGGATTCAACCCTAGGCCATTCGAGAATAGATTGTGCCTGCAAAGAGAACAAGTGCAAGCTAAAAACGATAAGAAATGATATTATTTTTTTCATTACTTGAATTCGTTGGGCTTCAAGGGTATAAATAAAGGAGGCCTATTTTTTACCCATTTTCCGTTTACTTTGATTCGATCAAATAATTGATTTGGAAAAAAAATAGATGTCATGTTTGTAAGTCCATCGTCTGCAAAAAGCTCAACCGATGTGCGATCTATCCATATGTCTAATCGGATTTGCTTGGCCTCAGATATTCTTGGGGCATTGTGTTTCTTAGCAAACTCAGAGTTAAAGCTAGTTTTTCCTGAATTTGTCCTATCAATATAATATTCATTCAGTTTCTTATCATAACCTAAGGTTATTTTTTCCTTTAAACTATTATATAAAACAATTGAAATATTTGTATTTGCTTCTGCCATAAGTTGCACTCGAAGCGGACTTTTATAGGTTAATAGATTTTCTACTGTGTCAACGGCCAAATCATTCACTTCCTCTGCCGGATTCGCGCATAAGAAAAATTCATTTTTTGCTTTTACAAGCTTCAGCTCTCTTGGAATTGTCATGGCACTTCTCCAGGTTTCGGTAGGCACCACATTGGCATATGTCCAATTGCTCATCCATCCAATAAAAATTCTTCTATCACCGGTATTCGACCAAGTAACTCCAGCATATTCATCTGGACCAAAATCCAACCATTTAACTTCAGAAGTAATGGATTTAAATTCTCGCCCATTAAAATCTCCAACAAAGTATTGAGTGGCTGAACCACCGTTAGGTCCACCTGGATTTATGTTTACTAACAAAATCCAATACGTTTTATTTTCATAGTTCATTGGGAAAAGATCAGGACACTCCCAAACTCCTCCATGAGCACCCATGGTTTTTCCAAACTGGCTCAAGTATTCCCACTGCAAAAGATTTTTAGACCCATAGAAATATATTCGATCCTGAACAGCAAGAGACATTACCCATTTTTGTTGATTTTCAATCCAGGTAATCTTGGGATCCCTGAAATCGGGAATACCCGGATTTTGAATTACAGGATTCTTAACGTATTTCTCCCATGTACTTCCATTATCCAAACTAAATGCTATACCCTGTGATTGAAAATTTTTTTTCTGCTGATCAGCCAAAGCCTGATTGTGGTAGGTAAAAATGGCAACTAAAGGCGGATTTTCTTTTGTACCCAGACCGGAAGTATTTTTTTCATCAACAACAGCAGATCCTGAAAAAATAGTACCCAATGAATCTGGATAAAGCGCAATGGGCTGATGTTTCCAGTTGGTAAGATCAGAACTGGTTGCATGCCCCCAATGCATGGGCCCCCATACTGAAGCATTGGGATTGTGTTGATAAAAGAGATGATAGGTTCCTTTATAAAAAACCATCCCATTGGGATCGTTCATCCAACCGGTTTTAGGTGTAAAATGGATAAGCGGCCGGTATAGGGAGTCAGATCCAGTGCCTGTGGGCAATTGAGCATGCAGGCAGGAAGCAAGAGCTAAAAATCCAGTTAAAAACATCCATTTTTTCATCTCCTCAATTTATTCAATTTCTTAGAATTCACAGCATTCTCCTTTTTACGCATTTCGTAAATCGCTTTTCTTATTTCGTAAGTCTTATTCTGTTGTTAAGATGAAATTGCAGCCTGAAAATTATTGTAAATGAAATTACACTTAGGATTTGCTTTTTTCTTGTTGATCAATTCTGCTGTTTTTTCTCAGACTTCCCCAAACAAAACTTCAGAACTTGATACTTCACGGATTCACGTCAAATATCTTTCAGAAATAACCTTAGTTGGAAGAAATACACGAGCAGACATTCATTTTTTACCTGAGGTAGTAGGTACAACAATAAATGCAGGTAAAAAGAATGCTTTAATCGTAATGGATAATGTTCAAGGCAATATAGTTAACAATACCATGCGTCAGGTAATGGCAAAAGTTCCAGGAATACAGGTATGGGAAAGTGACCC
This sequence comes from Chitinophagaceae bacterium, assembly GCA_032110825.1. Lineage (GTDB taxonomy): Bacteria > Bacteroidota > Bacteroidia > Chitinophagales > Chitinophagaceae > Pollutibacter. Next base: position 21,330 of record JAULVY010000218.1, read on the forward strand.
CAGTGGTATACAGATCGGAATTGCTGCGCGCGGATTAAGTCCCAACCGGAGCTGGGAGTTTAACATGCGGCAAAACGGATATGACATCAGCAGCGACCCCTTTGGGTACCCTGAAGCCTATTATACCCCACAATTAAATTCAGTACAACGCATTCAAGTTGTTCGAGGGGCGGCAAGCTTACAATATGGTCCGCAATTTGGCGGACTCGTCAATTTTATTTTGAAAGACGGAAGTGAAATAAATAAGCCCTTTCAAATTGAATCTCAGCAAACGGCAGGAAGTTTTGGATTATTCAATTCGTACATAGCCATAGGTGGTAAAACTGAAAAGTCAAACTATTATGCGTTCTGGGATAAGCGCAATGGCGACGGATTTAGAGAAAATAGTGGTTTCAAGGTGAATACAGGGTATGGAAATTATACATGGCGATTAAATGAAAAACTAAAAGTTGGATTAGAACTCACACATTTTAATTATATCAGTCAGCAACCGGGAGGCTTAACCGATGCACAATTTAAAATAGATCCTTACCAAAGCCTGCGTAAGCGCAATTGGTTTGAAGTGAATTGGAATATGATGGCATTGACTTTAGATTATTCCTTTAGCGATAAAAGTAGAATCAATGTTAAAGCTTTTGGAATGAATGGAAGCAGAAATAGCCTTGGATTTTTATTAGCGCCGAACATTGCTGATACCATCAACAATACATCATTTCAATTCAATCCCAGAAGAGTTGATATTGATCAATACCAAAATGCCGGATTTGAGTCGCGTTATATCACCGAATACACACTCGGTAAAAATAAAAGCACGTTATCCGCCGG
>JAULVY010000219.1:0-2233 GCA_032110825.1 Chitinophagaceae bacterium
AAGATATCGCCAGGAATCCGATTAAGCTAAGGGAAATATTCCTGAAAGCGTATGAAATATGTGGTTATGATTACGATACTAAGACCGACAAGTTTCCTTTAAGACCTAAGGCGAGCTACGATGATTTACTGTCGTATTTTAATCAGATGGATCATGTCACTATCAACCGACATGAGATCATTAAAGCATTAGAGTTGCTTATTGCTTCAAATCCCGATGATACTGCTTTTGGAACCTACGAGGAAAAATACGAGGAGCTTAAAAAGGGTATTCATCATAAAAGTCCTGGAGAAAAAGAGCTTTTGGAATATCTGTTTGGTAATGGTTTCAGACTGCCAGATTACACCAATTACAACCTTGAGCAGTTCTACATACAACCCGATTTTATTTATCAAAAGGAGAATGCTTTAATCTTTGTTGACGGTGGAATCCATAAAAACAGCGTTGTAAAAGCGGATGACAATAAAAAACGTAAGCAGCTTGAATTAGCAGGATTTGATGTGCTTGTATGGGATTACACATCAGAAACAGTGGATTCATTTGTATCGAGAAGACAAGATATTTTCAGAAAAGTACGATAAACATCATGATAGAGAGCAAATTTAAAAAACCAGGGAAACTCGTTAAGTTCAGAGGTAGAAGATGCGTGGTACAACCCTCGACAGATGATGAAATTATTGTACTGAAGCCATTGGGTGGATCAGATGATGAAATCATTTCGGTATTCGAGCCTATTCTTCAGCATTATGAAAAAATAGAGGATGATGAGTTCGAAATGCCTGATTCGGGTGACTTAGACAGCTTTCTCACGGCAAAGTTGCTGTATGATGCAGCTAGGTTATCATTTCGTCAAGTAAGCGGGCCATTTAGATGCATGGGTAAGCTATCGTTCAGACCCAGGTCATATCAATTGGTTCCGTTGATAATGTCACTGAAACAAGAGACAACTAGACTGCTTATAGCTGACGATGTAGGGGTTGGAAAAACCGTGGAGGCTTTGCTTATTTTAAGAGAGTTATTGGAACGAGGTTCTATTAAGTCGTTTGCCATATTATGTCCTCCACATTTATGCGAGCAGTGGCAAAAAGAATTGGCCGATAAGTTAGATATAGAGGCGGTTATTATCAGGTCGAGTACGGTTGCAGGTTTGGAACGTAAGATTGTTGGTGATGACACTTTAAACGTGTTTAATTATTACCCCTTTCAGGTTATATCCATAGATTATGTAAAGAATGGTTCGTCAAAAATGCCAGCTTTCTTGAAAGATGTGCCTGAACTAGTTATAGTGGATGAAGCTCATACGTGCACTAAAAACCTTGACTTTAAAAAGGCTAGTCAAAGCCAGCAGCGTTACGAACTACTTGAGAAAATAGCAGCAAAGGATTCCCAGCACTTGGTTCTATTAACCGCTACCCCTCATAGTGGTAAGGATGGTGAGTTCAAATCTTTGCTTGGCTTGGTAAATAAGGAGTTTGAATCGTATGATTTCTCCGACCTTACTGTTTCTGAGAAAAGAAAAGTGGCGGGACATTTTATCCAACGCAAAAGGAAAAATATTGAGAAGTGGCTTGATGAGGCAACCCCATTTCCCAAACGATCAACCGAAGAACTTCCATATAAATTTTCAACCTCATCAGATTATTATGCGCTATACCAAGAGGTTTTAAAATTCGCCAGGGGAATCAGCACAGATGGGGTGGCTGACAATAAGGCAAGAATGAAATATTTTGCTGCACTGTCACTATTGCGAGGGGTTATGAGTAGTCCCGCAGCTGGTTATGAAATGCTTTTAAAACGCAAATCAAAGCTTGTTGAGAACGGAGAAATAAGTGAAGATGAAGTGAAGGACAATCCCATTGTTGAGCGATGGGATGAGCAAAGCGATACTGAGCAAATTGAAATCATTGATCGTGCTCAATTGTCGGAAAGCGAATGGAACACATTAAACAGGTTGGCACAAAAAGCCAAGGAGCTTGCGAGAATAGACAGAGATGAAAAGGTTAAACTGGCTGTTGAACAAATTAAAGTATGGATCAACAAAGGCCAGAGCCCAATCGTTTTCTGCCGATTTATTGCAACAGCTCAATATGTTGCAAGTATCTTACGAGAAAACCTGCCCAAAAACGTAGAGGTTAGAGCAATTACAAGCGAACTAAGCGATGAGGAACGAAGGGAGAAGATAGATGAAATGGCTAAAATGCCTAAACGAGTCCTGGTTGCAACAGATTGTTTA
>JAULVY010000220.1:0-27572 GCA_032110825.1 Chitinophagaceae bacterium
CAAGGCTCATCACAATCAACAAGATCGTCAGTGTTCTCTTCATATCTATTAAACAGCTTCCGCCTTCATTTGTTTGGCGAGGCGGTTTCTTTCATTTTCATCCAAGATTACTTTACGCATACGGATGAAATTGGGAGTCACCTCTATACATTCATCAAACTGAATATATTCCATGCACTCTTCCAAGGTCATCAATCGTTTGGGGGCAATGCTGGCTGCACCATCGGTACCACTGGCACGCATGTTGGTGAGTTTCTTGCCTTCATTGGGATTGACCACAAGGTCGCCGGGTTTGTTGTTCTCGCCGATAATCATTCCCTTGTATACCTCTTCCCCTGGATCCACAAAGAAGAATCCGCGGTCCTGTAATTTATCTAGCGAATAGGCAGTGGTGGTTCCACCTTCCTTGGTCAGCAACACACCATTATTCCTGCCGGGGATAGGACCCTTCCAGGGTTTGTATTCACTGAAACGATGCGCCATCACAGCTTCGCCGGCTGTATTGGTCAACATGTTTGTTCTCAATCCAATCAATCCCCTACTTGGAATTTCAAATTCAATATGCTGCATGTCGCCCTTCGTCTCCATCACAGTCATCTCTCCTTTTCTTCTGCTCACCAAATCAATGGCCTTGGATGCAAACTCTTCAGGAACATCTACAACTAAAATTTCATATGGCTCTGATTTAACCCCATCCATATCTTTTACCAATACTTGAGGTTGACCAACCGTCAATTCATACCCCTCTCTTCTCATGGTTTCGATGAGAATACCCAAATGCAGAATACCTCTTCCATAAACCAAAAAGCTATCAGCACTGTCTGACTCTTTTACACGAAGTGCGAGATTTTTTTCTGTTTCTTTCATCAATCGATCGCGCAAGTGTCTACTGGTAACAAACTTTCCATCCTTACCAAAGAAAGGAGAATTGTTGATGCTAAACATCATGCTCATCGTAGGTTCATCCACGGGAATGATAGGGAGGGCTTCAGGATTTTCAAAGTCAGCTAAAGTGTCTCCAATATTGAAATCCTCAATTCCTACTACCGCACAAAGATCACCAGCACTTACTTCAGCCACTTTCTTTTTCCCCATGCCTTCAAAAACATACAACTCTTTTACGCGTTGCTTTTTGATCGTACCATCACCTTGAACCAAGGAAATAGGCTGATTTTCTTTGATGCTTCCTCTGGCAATTTTTCCAATAGCAATACGTCCCAAGAACGATGAATAATCAAGCGAAGTAATCTGAAGTTGTAACGTTCCTTCTTCTGTTTTTGGAGGAGGTACATACTTAATGATTCCGTCCATCAACGGAATGATGTTATCGGTTGGAGTTAGACTATCGTTGAACCAACCATTTTTACCTGATCCATAGTAAGTAGGAAAATTCAATTGGGCTTCTGTAGCATCCAAATTGAAAAAGAGTTCAAAAATAGCATCATGTACTTCATCGGGCCTGCAATTGGGCTTGTCCACCTTATTGATAACTACAATTGGGAGAAGATTCAGCTGAAGGGCTTTCTGCAATACGAAACGGGTTTGAGGCATGGGGCCCTCAAAAGCGTCAACCAACAAGATAACACCATCGGCCATTTTCAATACCCTTTCCACTTCTCCCCCGAAATCAGCGTGACCAGGAGTGTCTATAACATTGATTTTCACATCATTATATACAACTGCCGCATTCTTGCTGAAAATGGTAATTCCTCTTTCCTTTTCCAAATCATTGCTATCCATGATCAGGTCCCCAGTATCCTGGTTGTCGCGAAACACCTTGGCAGTATGTAAAATTTTATCTACAAGTGTGGTCTTTCCGTGATCAACGTGCGCAATGATGGCTATATTTCTAATATTCATACTTCAATTTAGAGGCCGCGAAGTTACAACCATGCGTTCACAATTTTGTATTATATTAAGATCAAATCACTTAAAACCATCATAAAACATGGCCCTTTCAAAAATTGCCGGTATAGGAAAATACCTACCTGAACAGGTGGTAACCAACAACGACCTTCTGAAATACATGGATACCAGCGATGCCTGGATCCAGGAACGAACGGGTATCAAAGAACGCCGGTATGCTCACCGAACCCAGGAAACCACGACCACCATGGCAGTTGAAGCTGCTAAACAAGCCATTGAAAGAGCTGGAATTACCCCCCAAGACATCGATTTCATCGTATTTGCAACCTTGAGCCCGGATTATTATTTCCCCGGCTGCGGGGTTCTGGTTCAACGAGCCATGAAAATGAAAGAGATTGGTGCCTTAGATATTCGAAACCAATGCAGTGGTTTTGTATATGCTTTGAGCGTGGGCGATCAGTTCATTCGTTCAGGTATGTATAAAAATGTATTGGTGATAGGAAGTGAGAAACATTCCTTTGGACTCGACTTCACCACGCGCGGAAGAAATGTAAGCGTGATTTTTGGAGACGGTGCAGGTGCTGTTGTGCTTCAACCCACCGAAAAAGAAAACCAGGGAATTCTCAGCACGCATTTACACAGCGATGGTGAAAGTGCTGAAATACTAGCCATGTACAATCCAGGTACACATGCCAATCACTGGAAAGAAGAAAAATACGCCAGCTTCGAAGATGCAGAAATTGGAAAAATGTTTTTCAGTCACGCCATGATCGACGACGGACAAATCTATCCAAACATGGATGGACCAGCGGTTTTTAAAAAAGCTGTTGTGAAGTTCCCCGAAGTAATCATGGAAGCTCTAACACAAAACAATCACAACCCCGCAGATCTGAAAATGCTAATCCCGCATCAAGCAAATTTGCGCATCGCTCAGTTTGTACAACAAACACTCAAGCTCAGAGATGATCAGGTATACAACAACATTCAGCACTATGGAAATACAACAGCAGCTTCTGTGCCCATTGCATTGTGTGAAGCTTGGGAAAAAGGATTGATCCAAGATGGCGATCTGGTTTGCCTGGCAGCATTTGGAAGTGGATTTACCTGGGCAAGTGCGTTACTGAAATGGTAAGGTTTACATGAAAGCGCACGTATCTCTTATTGCCATTTTGTTAACGTCGTTTTCATATGCACAACGCATTGATACGGTTGTACAAAAAGAAGTATATACGTCTTATTATTCGTTCTCATTAAAATCTCCGCTCTATGTAGTATACTACCTCTATAAAGGAGGTGGAGATTGTTCCCGACAAAAATTGAGTTTCATCAAAGAAAAAAAGACCGCAGATAACAAAGACTATCTCAAAAGTGGATTTGATCGTGGACATTTAGCTAATGCAGAAGATTTTGCCTTTGATTGTGAAAAAGAGAAATGCACATTCTCCTATTACAATTGCATACCTCAACATCCTCAACTCAACAGAGGTTCATGGAAAAGTTGGGAGAATACAATACGTAAGGAAAGTCAGCGCGACAGGCTAAAAATTTATACGGGTGCTATTTATGGGAATAAAAAAATTGGTAAAGGCGTAGGGGTTCCTGAATACTGCTGGAAAGTAGTTTACAATACCCGCACCAAATTGATTCAACATGCCTTGCTGTTTAAAAACGATTCTACAGAAGCCGTTCAACGCGTTTCGATTAGTCAGTTGAAACAAAGGCTTAGCTATCCCATTGAATTCAACGCGCTATAAATAAGATTATTCTTTGTATGGGTTGTACAAGTTGTAATCAAGAAATATTGGAGTCCGTTTTATAGAAAACACCTGTATTTGAATCTTGCAATAAGGCATCTTCAATCAATGATAAGCCCACTTTAATCATCATATTTGATTCAATTTGCTTTTTATCAATTGATGTAAGAGGTTTTGCTTGATTCAAATGTTCAAGTAAAATAGATTTAGCGAAATGTAACCCTTTATTCGTTTTTTCAATACCGGCATTTGCAGTTAGCGCCTTCACCAACAATGATCGATCAACCTCTTTGAAATCAAACACTGGCGTGGCAATATCATTTTGGTAAATTAATTCGGCATTAAAATTACCCAACAGAGCTGATGCTGCAAATCTTGAACATACAAGTCCTTCGAGAAGTGAATTAGACGCAAGCCTATTAGAACCATGCAAGCCTGTCGAAGCCACTTCGCCTAGAGCATATAAATTTTTTACAGTAGTCTCCCCCGCTACATTTGTTTTAATTCCACCACATGAGTAATGCTGAATTGGTAAAACTGGAATCGGTTCAAAACGAGGGTCAACACCAATTTTTAAGCATGCAGAAAATAAATTGGGGAAATGGTGTTCCCAAATCTCTTTTTCTAAATGAGTTGCGTCTAAATAAACATGTTCTAAATTATTAGAAACCATTTCCTTATAAATACTGCGTGACACAATATCTCGAGGTGCCAATTCAGCCCGGGAATCGTATTTATGCATAAAAGCTATTCCTTTTTTATCTTTCAGAATAGCCCCCTCACCCCGTAATGCTTCTGTAACCAAGTATTGAGTTTCCCCAGGCGCAAAAAGTCCAGTTGGATGAAATTGAATGAAGGATAAATTTTCAATTTCAGCTCCAGCTTGTAAAGCAATAAAGATCCCATCACCAGTAGCTACAGGAGCGTTAGATGTTTGTTCAAATAATTGTCCAAGTCCACCAGTTGCAATAACTAAATAAGTGGAAATGAAATGGTGTATGGTATGTTCATCGGACAAGCTGAAGAGATGAAATATTCCAGCTTGATCTATCACCAAATGAAAAACAAGATGATTTTCATAAATAGTATGAGTCTTGAGAATAGTATTCAGCAATATCCGTTGCAGCTCTTTTCCAGTATTATCCTTGCTATGGAGTATCCGTGAAAAAGAATGACCTCCTTCTAATGTACTATGAAAAGAGCCATCTTCAGTTCGATCAAATCGCATACCCCATCTTTCCAAATCAGCAATAACCTCAGGCCCATGATTTACAATCTGTTTAACTACTTCAGGTATGTTTCGAAAATCACCGGCAATAAGTGTATCCTGAAAATGATTTTCAAAACTATCTTCGGGAGAAACAACGGAGGCAATTCCACCCTGAGCCCATTGTGTATTGGTATCGGTTGGGGAACTTTTTGTTATAATTGAAATAGTAGGTGTTAGGTGTAGTTGCGAAGACAGTTCATCGATATATTGTGCAAAAGACAGACCTGCTACACCTGATCCAACTACAACAATATCACTGTTAATTGTAATTACGCGCATACACTCAACATGTTTTCCAAAGCTTTTAAAGCTCGTGCATGTGTGGTTGAATCAATCGTAATTTCTGGTGTTTCGTTTTTCAATGTAAATAATAATTTATCAACCGTATTCAACTTCATGTAAGGGCATTCTGTACATGCACAGGTATTATTCTCTTCTATTGGGGCAGGTATAATAATTTTAGTTGGTGCCTCTTGTTTCATTTTATATAAAATTCCTGCCTCCGTTGCTACAATAAATTTCTGATGGGTTGCTTGTTTAACATAGTCTAATAAGGATTTAGTTGATCCTACAAAAGTTGATATTGATAAAACAGACTCATTACATTCTGGATGTGAGATAAGCTGTGCATCAGGATGCTTTATTTGTAAGGCTTTTATTTTCTCAAGTGATAAATCAACATGAACCATACAGGAGCCTTCCCATAAATGCATTTTTCTATTTGTAACTTTCTCAACATATTTACCCAAGTTTTTGTCAGGTGCAAATATGATTTCCTTATCACTAGGTATTGATTTTACAATATCTACTGCGTTAGAAGAAGTGCAGATATAATCACTCTCAGCTTTAATAGATGCACTACAATTGATATAACTGACTACAACAGCATTCGGAAATTGCTTCTTGTAGTCGATAAACTTATCAACAGGTGCAGAATCGGCTAATGAACAACCTGCATTTAAATCTGGAATTAAAACTTTTGCATTGGGATTTAAAATTTTTGCGGTTTCAGCCATAAAGTGAACACCACAAAAAACAATAATTTTTGAATTTGATTTTTTTGAAGCATTTGCTAGTGCCAAACTATCACCTACAAAATCTGCTAGCTTCTGAATTTCTTCGGAAACATAATAATGTGCAAGTATAACAGCATTTTTCTCTTTTTTCAGTTCTGCAATCTCCTGATGACTATTCATTAGTGTAAATTAAGCGCCATATCAATTGATGCAATATGATGTGTGAGTTCCCCTACGGAAATATAATCAACTCCTGATTTAGCATAATTCAAAATATTTTTTGAATTTACCCCACCCGAAACTTCCAGTTTCTTTTGGCTATTATTCAGTATCACAATTTTTCGGATCAACTGCAAAGGCATATTGTCTAATAAAATTCTATTTACAAAGGTATACCTTAAAGCAATTTTAAATTCAGATAAGTTTTTTACTTCAACTACAATTGGATAATTCTTGTTTTGTTTATTTATACGTTTTGCTAGAACATCCAATAATTTCTCAATATTGGAATTAGCTTGAATATGATTGTCTTTTACCAAAACTTCATCAAATAAGCCAAAACGGTGATTGGAGCCGCCGCCTATTGAAACAGCCCATTTTTCAAACACACGAAAATTTGGAGTTGTTTTGCGCGTGTCCAATAGAGTAGCCCCTGTATGTTTAATTTTTTTAACGTAGATATTCGTCTTTGTAGCAATTGCACTCATGCGTTGCAAAAAATTTAAAAGCAACCTTTCCGCTTTTAAAATACTTGAGACATCCCCAGTCAATAATGCAATATTGGTGTTTGCCTTAACAAAATCGCCATCGTGTTTACTGAATGTTATTATAAGCTTACGATCAATTTCTTTACAAATCATTTCACAAACCTTTTCTCCAGCTAAAATACAGGACTCCTTTACAATCAATGTTGCTTGTCCCTTTACCTTATCGGGTATTGTTAATGCTGTTGTTATATCACCATCGCCAAGATCTTCTAATATTGCAGCTTTAATGGCTTGCTTCGCTAAATATTTTTGTTTTTTTTCAGTTAACACGATTATTCATTTACGTAATGTTACGCTCATAAGATCCATTTATTATCTGATGCGCTAAACCAAATGAAAGTGTCATACCCGCTCCCCCTAAGCCATTCACAATAGTTATGCCGGGTTTTGGATTGATCACGATCTCTGTTGCACCATTTGTTAATTTCGAGTATATGCCATTCCAGCGATGTGTAATTTCTTCATTGGCAAATCGTGCAAATTTTCTTAAATAATTTAAAATTAAATTATTAATGGATTCTCTTCCAAATGGATCATGCGTCATTCCATATTCATGTGAATCACCAATAATAAGCTCGCCAGAACTATTTTGGCTAACCATAACATGAATTCCCCATTGATTGTACTCGCGATACTGATTAGCAAAGCTTTGCTTCAATTCATCCAAGACTACTCCAGCTGCCTTAAAACTACTATAGTGAGCAAGAGAAAGACCTCCACACAGAGATGGACCCATCCTCCAGTCTTGTGGTTGCGCAGCCATACGCATCATTTGCAATTTGCATTTGGTAATGGGTAACTCATGATATACTTCTGGAAATAAATTTTCGAAATCTGGACCGGTACAAATATAAATTTCATCCGCCTCAAATACAGTATTTCCCGACCAAACTTTAGATTCTTGAATTTGATTAATATGGGTATTAAAAATGAATTTCACATTGTATTTACTTGACAAATAGGCTGGAAGAGCAGCAAGGATCAACGGTGAGTCAACAATCATTTCATCTGGGCTATAAATACCTCCTTTCAGATTCTGTGAAACAATAGCGGTTGAAAATCGTAATGCATGCTGGGCATTTAAAAACTGATGATTTCGGCGTTTCCCGGTATTCTCAAAAAATGATTCCATCACACGCAGCTCTAAATCATCATAAGCCAAATGAAGTGAGCCTACAGGGTCATGCCAAAATTTAGCTTCTAAACATATTTCTTTCCAAATGGATTTGCTGATCATGGCTCGTTCATATAATACACCATCGGGTTGGCCAATGGGCCAAATCATGCCAAAATTTCGAATAGATGCACCTACAGGTGTCTCATTACGCTCCAGTACAGTTACTTTATACCCTTTTATAGCCAATGCCCTGGCTATAGCTAATCCTACAATGCCTGATCCAATTACCAATGCTTTGGCGCTCATAGTGTGACTATTTTCTGTTTAAAATGTGCGATTAACAAAATACCAAGTAAAAAAATTAAGAGACCTATCCCAATAGATAGGTTTGTTAGAAATGTTACCCAAGAAATATCGGGTGCCCAAAAATTACGGACCAATAAAATTAATGTACTTCCTAAATACCCAAAAGCATCAGACAGGTACATTAAAAACCCTGCGTTGCTTTTGTATTTAAAATACGCTATCCATCTTTCATATAAAACAGTATGAAATATTAGATAGGGCAAATACATAGCTCCCCCAGACAAAACTATCCATAAAAAAGGTGTAAGAGAACTACTAAAAAATAAAATGCCACAAACAAACATCAATATACCACTGATTGAGATTAAAAAAAGATTTGCAAAGAATACGGTTTTATTCCTTTTTATAAATATCATACATGATAGTATAATGAGTACGACTAAAGCAATTGGTATTTCAGAAGTAACCAGCAATTGTGGCACATTTTCTAAATGTATCTCTTTCCAGAAATCAACTGCAAAATTATCTCTTACGTCCCGAAATACCGTAAGTGCTATATACATTATAATTACTAAACTTATGCTCACACGAAACTTTTGAATAAAAGCTTTTCGTTCTGTTGATGTCATCGGAATACGCTCTGTTCTTTCGTTGACATCTGTTTCAGAGGGGGGCTGCAATGAATTCAACATCCAAATGCCGAATAGCAATATAGGTGTAAACATAAGGGCAGTAGAAACGGGCATCCACCACTGATCTATGCCATACGAATCAAGCAATAACTTGCCAACACCCTTTACCAGTCCGGATGAAATAATAAAGCTACTAGCCATGATGGCGCCGAGCATTTCTGTTGAACGTCTACCTTCAATATAACCAAATACCACTCCCCAAATCATACCCAATGGAATTCCATTTAGGAACATAAAAATAAAATTATACGGAGGAGGGATCAACCCAAAAAAGAAAAGCATAAGAAGAGCGAAACTCATCAATTGAATCAATGTCTTTGTCCGGTCCTTTTGTTTTAGCTCGGATATGTACTTGATTCCAATATATTTTGAGATGGTGTATCCTATAAGTTGCGAAAGAATGAGCAATATCTTATAATCGATCCCCATAAATCGTATGCCTTCAAACTCAGCAGACGTAAATGGTTTTCTGTAGGCATACATACAGAGATACGTAACAAATGCAGCTAGTGATGCTTTGAAAACAAAAAGCATTTCTTTTTTATCCCACATGGAAATGCCTTTAGAATGTCTTAATTAAATCAGGAAGATCTTTAACCGATTCTATAATATGGGTATGTGGAAATACTTGAAGTGTTTCTTTGGAGTTGGCCCCACTCAACACACCGATATTCCATTTGCACCCTGCATGAAAACCCGAGAGTAAGTCAGCCGGTGTATCCCCTATCTTCATCACTTCGTGAACACTCTGTATCCCCAATTTATACATAGCCCTATGAATCATATACGGAGCAGGGCGACCAATACCAGCGGTATCTTCTACATCCAAATGCAAATCAATTTTTCCTGTTGTCAACCACTGTAAACCTTCCATAATAGCATTGCTTACATCACGATGAAATCCTGTATCAGTTGCCACTTTAATTCCATTCGAATGACACCACTCAAATACATCCTCAGCTCCAGGCATAGCTTGAACTTCATTTTGGTAGTACGCAACCATAAGCTCTGAGTAATGATCAAAAATCTGAAGTGCCTCCTCATGGTATTCGCTAAAGCGTACTCGTTCTAGTTCACCTATGGATATATTTTCACCGTGTTTTCGTGCCAACATAAATTCATAAAGATGAATTTTATTGGTTCCAATCGTTTTCTCAAATTCATCAACCGTTACGTTAAGTCCATGATGATTGGCTGCTGTGCACAAGCATTTAGCCACAGCATTATCATCGTAAACGGTGGTTCCGGAAAGATCAAAAACAATTAACTTCAGTTGCTTCATGTTGATAGATTAAATGTAATTCCCACACGGTACGGATTAAAAGTAAGCGCATATTGAAATGCCTTATCGGTATCTTCTAGCGTAAATGTCTTTTCCACAAAACGCGAAAAATCATATATCGCATTTACTTCATTTAAAAAACGAACCGCTTGTATAAAATCGTGTTCGTTGTAATTATGAATCCCTTTAATAGTGATTATATTTCGTATGATTTCTTCTGCATTGATTTTCAATGACTCCTGAGGAAACGTAGCGCCAACCCAAACAGCAACACCTCCTATTTGCAATTGATGAATTCCCCTTTCCATAGCCTCATTCACACCAGTGAAATCAATAACCACATCTGCACGATTGCGCTCCAATTCAAGATCCGAAAACAATACAGCATCCGTTGCTCCAAAGTCAGATGAAATATCTAGCCGCCTTTGATTAATGTCAACTGCACAAATTGATTTTGCTTTTAGGTGTTTTGCCATTGCACATGCAAAAATCCCTAACATTCCAGCACCTGTTATTAAAACATGCTTTCCTTCTATTACACCTGCCATTCTAAAAGCAGCTGAAACGGTTGAAATGGAGCAATTAAGTAAGGAGGCAACTTCATTAGAAATGGCATTATCCAATACCAATAAGGGTGTGTGTTTTCTTAGAATAATAAATTCAGCTAATCCACCATGGAAAGAATTCTCATAGGTTATCTTTTCATGACCGTACTTGAATAGAGACACTGCTTTTTGAGGTATACCCGTCATAGACATTGTATCTGAAGGATCACTTGCAAATATTGCCCAGGTAATGCGTTGGCCAATTTCAAGTCTTTTACCCACAGAGTCTAAAACAGTACCCAAAGAACCAATCTGATATATGATTCCTACGGATTCATGCCCGAGTATGGTTGGTGTTTTTTCTTTACGTTTTCCTACATACGTATTGATGTCGCTTCTGCACAAGGAAGTATATAAAACCTTTACAAGGATCTCGCCCTCTAGTATCTCAGGTAAATTTCCCGATTCTAATTTGAAATAAGGAGGTTGATCGTTGTAAACAACATACTTCGTTAGGATGGCCATATCAACATTTTAAGTTGATCAAAGTGACGAATAACATGATCCGGATTATATTGTAATAATTTCTCATAGGTATACGCACCGGTTGACACTCCTACCACCAACCCGCATTTTGCATTGAGCCCCTCCTGTACATCAACCATAGTATCTCCTATTTTCAAAACGCTAGCAGAATGGTCAATTTGATGTCTTTTCATCAATTCAATTATCATATCAGGATGTGGTCTTCCGTTTGCTACTTCATCACTGGCTATCGTACTTTTAATCCATCCATTATGAAGCCAACCCAAACGATCTACAATTACATCAACTATAACTTTTGGAAAACCAGAATTTAATGTGACAATTATATTTTTTTCTAATGCCATTTGTAAAAATTCTTCTACTCCGGGCAATGGCTCTAGTTCGTGGGTACTAGAATAAAATGAAGTCATCAATTGTTGAAATGAATCATGAATTCTGTTTACCTGAACTTCGGATATATATGCTTTATTCGCTTTGAGAACTGCAGTGATTGCTTCTGTTTTCTTAAATCCCATCAAAGATCGAATCACGTCTATATCTAAATCTATACCCTCATGCATAAACGCTTCGATGAAAGCGATTGCTACATAATCCTTATCAACTATCACAGTGCCTGCAATATCACTGACAATCATTTTTATATTCATGAATTGAATTTTAATAAGTGTGCAATCGCAAGCTCCTTAAAAATATTCAAATCGGGAATGGGTATTCCCTTCAATTTAGCCTTATCATCAATGGTGCGCATTCGAATATAATCTTCAAACAGAGGATCATCCTCAAACGCCAATGCCTCCGTTTCAGACATTACTCCACCTTGAAATTCGAGAGTTTTTTTACTAGCAGGCGATAATTGTTCGTAATAGTCAGGAAACGCATAGGTAAGGTATCGTTTAGCAATTACATGCCCATTTACCAACTTGACAACTCGATCTGAAAATCCCTTCTCCATTAGATAATTCATGCCAATGGTTTCATGATCAACAACTCCAACTTCCTCCATTTTTGTAACAGGAAAGAGATGCTCACACAAATGGCCAATATCATGAAAAAAAGCTGCCAATACCAATTCATCATCATACCCCTCTACTTGGGCCAATTGGGCCGACTGACACATATGCTCAAGTTGTGAAACAGGTTCACCAATATAATCCTCCATACCAAATCGATCATACAACTCGAATATTTCATTAACTATTCTAATAGCATCTTCTTGTTTCATATCGACTATTTAAAAGTATGGGCTCCTATAGAAATAGGAGCCCTTTGAGACTGCTTATGAGAAAAACTGATTATTTAATTTTATTTTATTAACCACATTTTCGTATTTAAATCGTCTGTACCACCTTGTCTAGTAACTGCTTCGGTTCTATTTGTTCCATTCAAAGATTGCTCAATAACGGGATAAATAAATCTTACTGGAACAAGGTTATTATTTAAGTTATTGGCACCAGGTATGATTGCAGGGCTACCTGTCCTGCGCCATTCAAACCAACCTTCCAAAGAAGTAAAGTAGTTAGCAACCCATAGCTGCATGTAGATTTTATCTAATTTTTCTTTTTGAGTACCTGCATACTCAACTGTTGCTTGAGTAAAATAACTTGCATCAGGAGTTGGATTTATTCCATAGCTCGATGGAACCACTGCTTTCCAATAATCAAAATTAGATCGTATTCCGTTTAGATAATACGTCCCAGCATCACCAGTTGAGATCCACCCTCTTTCCCTTGCTTCGGCAAGTAAAAGCTGAAGTTGAGAATAAGTCATTACAATGGATCTGGCTGCAGTTGGGTCTGGAGGAGCTTGTCCGGCATCATTACAAACCAAACAGGCAAACGTGTAACCAACTCTCGAAACTCCTTGTGGACCACCATTGAAATTTAAGGCTTGAACGTCTCCAAGTCCATTGGGTATTCCCTCAACTTTGGGTGCACCTGCAGCCACTGATTTTTGTGAGGGTCGACCAAATACCAATAAACGGGGATCATTCATCAAAGTTAGCCTGTCGCTTAACGTCTTACTGACACGAATTTCATCAAATGAACCTACGCGACTATCGTACAAAGGCCATTGATTTGGAGCGAGTGCAAGGTATCTAAGTTCTGCATTGTCTGAATTGCTCGTAAAAATTGGGTTGTTTGCAGGATCGTTTAAAATGGCTTGAAGATCTGCGGAAACATTTCTTTTATTCGATAAGCGGATTAAATAACGTATTCGAAGTGAATTAGCCAGTCTTCTCCATTTTATAATTGCAGCCGTACCTCCATTATATATTAAATCACCTCCAATAGCATTGGTGCTAGCTGCAAGTATTTCGTTGGCCTTTTTTAAATCAGCTAAAATTCCATTGTAAATACTTTCTTGAGTATCATACTTTGGCGTATATAACGATCCGCTTTTTGCTAATCCTGCTTCTGTGTATGGAGCATCACCATAAGCAGCAGTTAGATTTTCAAACATATACGATTTCAAGATCAACGCAACACCCAAATAACTGTTGTTTTTTTCGTTTGAAAGTAAACTGATGATATTCTGCAAATTTCTATAGGTACCATATGTAGTATTCCAAACACCGTTTTGCTCATTCCACAAATAACGGTCTTCGTTCACAAACTGAATTTTAGCATTGTATTGAGCAACAAGATTACCAATACCCCAAGCTATGCTAACATTCTGACTTGTTATATTTCGAATAACTCCACTTAATAATAAATCAGGGGTAACTGCGGTTGGAACGTTTTTATCTGTATTTGCATCTGGAAACTCTTTGGTGCAAGAGAAAAGTGTTAATACGATACCAACGATCAAACACTTCGTTAATAATTTTATCATACTACTTGATTTAATAATAATTAAAGTTTAATGTTGAGATTAACGCCATAGCTTCTTGAGGAAGGAATCGCCATGTTTTCTATTCCAGGTAATGCTGTACCGCCAGTATAGCTCATGTTTTCTGGATCAACGTGAGGTACTTCATCCCACAAAAACAAGTTCCTTCCAACCAAGGAAATGGTTACACCTTTAAAAGGCAGCTTACCCCAAACTTTATCAGGAATAGTATACCCAACTTGCAACTCTCTTAATTTAACAAATGATGCATCATACATAACACCCTCTGCTATACCCCTACCTCCAGTCCATGCTGTATGCCACTCACGTGCAGTTACTTTCTTTGTATTTTCCTGTGGAACACCACTTACAAAAACAACACCCTTTCCAATCACTCCATTGCCTGTCTTTGTTAAGTCATAGCCGTCAGCGCGTCCTTCAAGTGTTTCAACAATAATACCACCTTCTCTACCCACTGTCTGTGTTTCGCTATACAAAACACCACCTTTTCTTATGTCAAACAGAAAACTAAAATTTACACCTTTGAAGTTGATCGTATTGGAAATGCCAAGCAGATAATCAGGATTGTAGTTGCCCAATTTAATTCTGTTAGTAGTGCGGATAGGGCGACCATTTGCATCGAATACCATCTGACCTGCAAATTTTCCACTCGCATCATAGTATGGTGCAGAAGGATTTGTATTTTGAACTCTTGCAAATCCAATACCATAGAGATCTCCCATTCTTTCACCAACACGGGCTTCAACAGTAACTCGTCTACTTGCCATTACAAAGTTTGTCAGCCCATCTCTCAATTCCAATACTTTACTTCTGTTGGAGCTAAAATTAAAATCAGTGCTCCATCTTAAGTTCCTGGTCTTGATTCCTTGAATATTCAACATAACCTCATAACCCCAATTCTTGATCTTACCTGCATTGATACTTCTACTATTGTAGCCACTGGTAACAGAAAGTGGAATATTTAATATCTGGTTACGTGTTGTACTATTGTAGTACGTAAAATCAACTCCTATTCTATTCTTTAAGAATTTGAATTCACCACCAACTTCAAATGCATTACTGATCTCAGGCTTTAAGTTCAAGTTGGCCAAGCGGTCTGTTTCACCGTAAATCTGAAAATTACCATATGCTGTACTGGGACTAAACGACTGGGTAAATGTAAATGGATCGGTATCATTACCTACCTGAGCATAACTTCCCCTGAGTTTAGCAAAGCTTATAGCAGCTGGCAATTGTATCATTTCGCTTAAAATAGCACTCAAAGAAACTGAAGAATAGAAATATGAATTATCCTCATTACCGAAGGCTTTCAAATCATTAGGCAACGTCAAAGCACTGCTCCAGTCATTTCTTCCAGTAAAATCAAGATATAGCATGTTTTTATATGATACGCCAGCCGATCCATATAAGCTGTTGATCTGTTTGGTGACTGTGCGTTGAGAGTTTTGCAACGGTATGCGAGAGTTTGTAAGATTGTAAATGCCAGGAATATTCAATTGACCTGCATTCACTTCATCAAACTTGCTCAATTGTCTCATTCGGTTTCCTCCAGCATTTGCAGTAACAGAAAAATTGCTGTTAATTTCTTTATTGAAACTCAATAAGAAATCTGAATTCGTCTCCTCATTTACCAAATTCACTTCACGGTATTGACCAAATGGGAATCGCTGGGTACTAAATGCTCTTCTATATTCTCTGCGCTCCAAAGACCAGTCAGTAGCAGTTCTTACCATTAAGCTCAGCCATTCATTAAAGTCATACTTCAATGAGGCATTGCCAATAATTCTGTCGTATACCTGTGTATTAGTATTTTCATTGAGGGTTAAATATGGATTATCGTGATAATTGTAATTGAACCCGTATTGACGAAGACCGTTTGCGCCTTGCATCCAGAGTCTCTTCATTGCAGAAACGTCAACACTAGGTGGTAACCAACAATTAAACAAGTACATGATACTTTCAGTACCATAGCTGATAGTAGGCCTATTCCCACTGTTTCCCTTGATGTAGTTTACAAATGCTTTAGCAGATAATTTATCTGTAAAGTTATAACCTCCAGAAAGCGCAAGTGTGTTTCGTAATAAATCAGTATTGGGCACCATTCCTTTTTCATCTAAACGTGTATAACCCAATCTAAAGTCCCCTTTTTCATTACTTCCAGTAAAAGCAACAGAGTTTGTAAACACGGAACCCGTGCGAAGGAAGTTTTTTAAATTATCCGCATAAGGAACCCATGCAGTTGGAGTAATAACCGAACCTGCAGGTGCATTTAAATCACCTCCAAAAAACGGTATCGTTTGTCCATTTAACGTCCGAGGAGAATTAAATTGTGGATAGCTTTGTCCCCTGAATGCAGGTCCCCAAGCCTCATCCGTTCCATCTGTTAAACCTGCTCCTGCTCCGTTCACAAACGCAAAATCTCCACCATTGCCATTACCCTGTCCATATACAGTCTGGTATTCAGGTAACTTCAATGCAGTACTAGCTACATAATTACTTGAAACTTCTACGCCAATACCCTTTGAACGGCTACCCGATTTAGTCTTAATTACAATTACGCCGTTTGCAGCTCGTGAACCATACAATGCCGAAGCTGAAGCTCCCTTCAAAACACTAATACTTTCAATGTCATCGGGATTAACAAAACCAGCACCATTTCCAAAATCTACCTCTAAATTACTTCTACCATTAGATCCTACAACTGCATTGCTAATTGGAACTCCATCAACAACATATAGGGGTTGGTTTTTATTTAGATCTACAGAACGCTCACCACGAATGGTAACTCGAGCGGATCCACCAATTCCCGAATTTGACCCCACAACGGTAACACCTGCAACTTTACCCGCCAATTGGTTTACAACGTTGGATTCTCTCGCCACTGTTAAGGCATCCCCTTTAACATCTTGTACGGCATATCCCAATTTTTTCCTATCCTTACGAATTCCAAGAGCTGTTACCACAACTTCATTCAATTCAGAAGCATCAACTTCTACTGAAATAAAGAGAGGTCCAGATCCAGTTACTGTGAATTCAGTGTTTTTAACACCCACACCTGAAATGATCAAAACATCACCTTGGTTTGCATTGATACTGAACATTCCATCTACATTGGTAGAAACTCCAATTGTTTTACCCTTAATTAAAATAGATGCCCCAGAGATGGGTTGGTTGTTGGATGCAGCAACAACTCGACCGTTGATCCCTTTTTGTGCAAGAGCGTATTGACACATCAAAGCAAGTGTCAATACCATAGAAAATAATAGCTTGAGGTTATTTCTCATTCTCATATATTTTGAGACGCAAACCTATTTGGATTATATTATTGCAAATTGATCTAAACGTAAACTAAAGTTTAGCAAAAGGTTAAGCGAATGTTAACTGAGTCAACGAGATTGAAATGGTCCTAATTCTTTAACTACTCTATACGAATTATCCATGTCATCTAAAACAAATAAGGAATACCTATTCCCCCCTTCGAAAACGCGCAAAACGATATGGCCAGAAATTGAAGCATAAAGTTTATCAATGCTCGGTTGACCAATTACCTGAATATTTGATGTTAATAAATCTGTTGATAACAAATAACGTTCACCTGGATAAAGCTCCTTTGACATTATTCGTCGTAACACATCTTGACCAGGGTGGTCGGAAGACCAGGTCTGCTGAATCCAAACATGTGGACGAATTGTTCGGACAAAAAATGGAGATTCGGCATCACGATTTCCATGATGATTTAGAGTGGCAACATCTACAGGACCTACAACTGGTGCAATAGAAGCCTCAATTGAATTGTCATCGGGTACACCAAGCGCATTTATTCCTGAGATATCTCCTCCAGTAAAATAATCAAACTTGCCATAAGTAATTTTAAAAGCAACGCTCAAAGGATTTTCACCTGGATGTTGTCCTGATTTAAACAAAGAGAAACTCTCACGATTTTGATACCCTGTAGCAATATTTCCAGCAGATGCAACATTGAATACCTGAAAATGAGGATATTTCGATGGCATATGCAAGAGTCTTATTTGATCTCGGGCCCCTGCTACCACGGTGTCGTACCGCATCCCCATCTTACTCTGAACTTCGATGAACTTAAAATAATTATTGAGCGTTTGAACAATGTGATACTCGTCTTGCATCTGCTTTTGCTGATAATCGGAGGATTTTAAATCTATAGGAAAACGATGCCCCCTATCGAGAAGATAGTTAATTGGGATTTGATCAGCTACTCCGGTAATTCCAGTTTTGAAGTAGTTCCCATATTTAGATTGCTCTAATGTTGAATCCCACTCGCCAAAATGATCATCATGAAAATGTGAAATTACAGCATAGTCTATAATAGCATTTGCTCGATCAGGTAAATGACGTTTGATGTACTCAGCCAACCATTCATGTGGTCTTTTGCTTCCATTTGGCTTTGCTTTGCTGTTTCGTTCAGATTGAGTTCGCTCATGTGTTTCAGAAATCTCACCAGCGTCAAATAACATACTGGTGCCGTCAGGGAAAATCATGAATGTTGCATTGCCTCTGCCAGTTTGAATATGATGAATATCCATCCATCCAGGCTGCCAAGCTTGGAGTTGTTTTTGTGCAAAACAAGATGCCGAATATAAAAGTAGAAAAACCGTAAAGTGCTTCAAATTATTTCTGCTCGATGGGTATGGGCTTGCTGACTTCATGATTAGCCGAAAATTCATACCCAGCTAATTTTGCAACGGTAGATGCCAATTGACGCTGATAAACTTGTTGTGAAACTTTTATTTCTCCCAACGGCTTTACTTTCGGACCCAAAATCGCAAACCACATTTGATAGGCATCAGATACTGATTTGCCGTGTGAAGTCCATTGGTCTTTAATTAAATCACCTCTGCCGTGATCGGTTGTAATCAGAAGTGTCGTTTTATCCTTATAGTCAGCGTCAGATTGAATCCATTGCCAAATTTCTCCCACCCACTCGTCAAATTGATGAGCTGCATCTAGATAATATTTATAATCACCATGATGCGCAAACTCATCTGTATCCCCGTAGGAGATGAAGAAAACTTTGGGTTTTTTTACTTTCAAATAATGAAAAGCTTGATAATGCAGAAACACATCTTGTGTTTCGCCTGAGCCGAAAGGCTTAAAGGAGCTTTGATTCATTTGATTCAACATACGCATCATTGGGTCGTCCAATGCCACTCGAGCATCATCAAACGCATTGATTACAGGTATACCTGATCTTTTTTCATTAATGATTCGATCAAAAGCACCCCAAGCCCCGAACGCAGCAACGCGACCCCGATAATTTGGCAAAGAATTAAAGTACTCCAATATTGTGACATGAGGATTGGGCGGATATTCATTCGAATTGATCAAGGTGTCAACATGACCTGTTAGAATCTCACTGTATCCAGGGTAGGAAAACCAGTACGGATTGGCATTATCCACAAAATTACCATGTATTCGATTACCAAAAAGTTGCCCCTTGTTGGATAGGGTGCCCCAAAAGAATGGCATTAACCTCTGACGCCTGCCTACCGACAAACGATCCCAATACTTTTTAAAAATATAGTTGCTGTCGTTCTGATTAAATTTTTTATCATTTGCAATACTTGAATCCATCCCCTTGAAAACCTCTTGCCACCTCAATCCATCTGTAGTAATGATAATTAACTTTTGATCTTTATCCTGTGCTTGCCCTTTTGTGATTAGAATCGAAAAGACGATAATAAATAAGCTTCTCATTTTTTTAAAATAAGGGCAATAATATCCCATATTTCATTATGCTGAATTACCGAATTGTAAACAAATCTTGAAATAATTTTTACTCAGCCAATGAAGATCATGGTGTTTTGTACTGATATATCCAATACCCTAACAAAGTCAATATTCAATAATTATCTCTTCCGAATCAAATACGCAAGTGCAACCATTACGATAAGGAAAATCATTCCCGTAAACTGATGCGCTACACCCAGCCACAACAACGCTTGAGCATTGTTGGCATTAAGCACCGTTAAAATGCCCAACACCACTTGAGCAACTACTATAACAAGAGGAAGTTTTTTTGTGAATTCAAACCAAGATCCTCCACTGACTTTTTTAGCTTGATAATACCAAACACCTACAAGCAAAGTCAAAACATATGCAAGATTTCTGTGAATGAAATGAACCGCCAAAGGATCATGTGTAAATGTTTTCCAACTGTCATTCCACATAGAGGATGGAATCCATTCTCCATTGATAGAAGGCCAGGTGGTTGCAAAATTTGCTGCCTTCAACCCCGCCATAAAGGCTCCAAAAACCAATTGAACAACCAACACAATGAGCACAATATTCGTAAAGGTCTTGAGTGAAGGGTTCACCATTTTTTGATCTTCTTTCACAAGCAACATCATCGCAAACCAAAATGTAAAACAGAGCAAACCCAAGGCAGAAATAAAATGAATGGCCAATCGAATGTGACTTACATAAAGCATCTCATCGTTCAAACCACTCGCTACCATAATCCATCCAATTAGCCCCTGCAATCCACCCAATAGAAATAAAATGATCATGGGATTGATCATCCATTTTTCAATTTTCTTTTTCACTACAAACCAAACAAATGGAATAGCAAAAACAACTCCAATCAACCTGGCCCATTCGCGGTGAAACCATTCCCAGAAATAAATAAACTTGAAATCAGATAAAGTAAATTCAAAATTCAGATACTTGAACTGCCCAATCTTCTTGTATTGCTCAAATGCCTTCAACCAATCCGCCTCATTCATCGGTGGAATCGCACCCAAAATCGGCTTCCATTCTGTAATCGAAAGTCCGGATCCAGTCAATCGGGTTATCCCACCCAACAATACCTGAATGATTATCATGAAGACTCCTATCAAGAGCCATATCGCCACTGCATTGAATTTTCCTGTTCTCGCTTCTTGCAT
The DNA here is from genome assembly GCA_032110825.1 of Chitinophagaceae bacterium. GTDB lineage: Bacteria > Bacteroidota > Bacteroidia > Chitinophagales > Chitinophagaceae > Pollutibacter. The sequence continues at coordinate 20,932 of JAULVY010000220.1, forward strand.
CATGCTGCAAAGGTATTGCGGCAATCGAATAGTGTACTTTTTTGATCTATTTTTTTGGCTACTTTGCAAGTCATGCTTAAACCTTTTTACCAAAAACATGCTCCAGAAGCCGGTTGTGATGAGGCTGGAAGGGGTTGTTTGGCTGGACCGGTTTTTGCAGCAGCCGTCATCCTACCACCCCATTTTTCCGATCCCATCCTCAACGATTCCAAACAACTCAGTGCACAAAAGCGCCAGGTTCTTCGCAAAACCATTGAATCACATGCCATCAGTTGGGCGGTTGCACAAGTAAGTGTTGAAGAAATCGATAAAATCAATATCCTAAATGCATCTATTCAGGCCATGCATATTGCCCTCGAACAATTAAACGTTAAGCCCTCATTTATAATTATCGATGGAAATCGATTTAAACCATTTCAAAATATTCCACACCAAACCATCATCAAAGGCGATGCCACTTACGCATCCATTGCTGCTGCAAGCATCTTAGCCAAAACCTACCGAGATGAATTCATGGAAGAGCAGCATCGGTATTTTCCTCAATACAACTGGATCAAAAACAAAGGATATGGAACACTTGATCACCGCAATGCCATGCATCAATTTGGGAGAACCATCCTTCACCGGAAATCATTCAAACTCAAGCCAACTCAATTGGATCTTGAGATCTAAAAAAGCTAGCCAATCAAACCAATTCCCTGACGGGTAACAACTGGCTCTTCTTGCGTCATATCAATTATGGTAGAATACTCCATTCCGCCGATGCCTCCGTCGATTACCATGTCGACTAGCTTTACAAACTTCTCATAAATCAGTTCTGGATCTGTATATTCTTCTACCATGTCGCCTGGCAATGAGGAACTCAAAATCGGATGACCAACCGCTTCAGCAATAGCATGTGTAATTCTATGATCAGGTACACGGATACCAACCGTTTCTTTTTTACTTTTTAAAATTTTAGGCACTTCTTTGCTGGCTGGTAGAATAAAGGTAAAGGGACCAGGTATTAAATTTTTTATGAATCGATATTGAGGTGTTGAAATTGATTTTGCATAGGTACTCAAATCAGAAAGATCACTGCATACAAAAGAAAGATTGGCTTTCTGCGGATCTATATTTTTAATTCTGCAAATACGTTCTACTGCTTTATGATGAAAAATATCACAACCGAAACCATACACGGTATCGGTTGGATAAATGATGACTCCTCCATTGTGTAAACAATCGGCAACCTGATGAATCAACCGCGGCTGAGGATTATCAGGATGTATGCGAATGATCATGAAAACCTAAGAAATAGTCCAGGTCTCGTTCCCCCTCAACAATTTATTGAGGTCCCCCTTCCCTTTTTTGGATATAAGCTCATCGATTTGCATCTGCATCTGATCTTCATAACAAGGACGATCCGTCTGATAAAAAACACCGAAAGGTCTTGGTAAGTGCCCTTCGATTCGAGGATCATCAAACATTCTTACGAGTATCTGTGCTTTGTAAAAATCAGTTTCATCGTGCACCCAACAATCGTCAGCACTGGCACCCTCTTCAAGATGAACTACCACAGGTTTAAAACCATCCAATTTGATTCCTTTTTCTTTGTTAGCACCAAACAACAAGGGCTTGCCTTGCTCAACAAATAAAGTTTCGATAGGCTTAGAGGCTTTCTCTGTAAAAATCTCAAAAGCACCGTCGTTGAAAATATTGCAGTTCTGATAAATTTCTAAGAACTATGCCCCTTTGTGACCATTACTCCTCAACAACATTTCTTGCAAATGCTTGGGATCACGATCCATGCTTCGCGCAACAAAGGTTGCATCAGCTCCCATGGCAAGTGCAAGCGGATTAAAGGGATGATCAATACTACCGAATGGGGTGGACTTCGTTACTTTATGCTCCTCCGAAGTTGGAGAGTACTGTCCCTTCGTTAAACCATAAATCTGATTGTTGAACATCATGATGTTCACATCAAAATTTCTTCTCAATAAATGAATGGTATGATTACCACCAATGCTCAATGAATCCCCATCACCGGTCACAATCCAAACACTCAACTCGGGTCGTGTAGCTTTCAATCCACTTGCTATAGCTGTTGCTCTTCCATGAATGGAATGCATACCATAGGTTTCCATATAATAAGGGAAGCGGCTTGAACATCCGATTCCGGATACAATCACAATATTTTCTCTGGGGATGCCAAGCGTGGGCATAATTTTTTGAACCTGCGCAAGAATAGAATAATCTCCGCATCCTGGACACCACCTGACTTCCTGATCTGTTTGAAAGTCTTTGGTAGTTAGAGGAGTAGCCTGTATGGTTTCAGCCATAATAAACAATTGAGTTATTTAAATATACACTTATTTGGTTTCATTTTCGGCGATCAGGGCTTCCCAATATTCTGCGGCCCTGCGGGTATGAGGTATAACTATGGTGCCGCCTACGATATTGGCAACTGAAAAAATTTCATAGACTTCGTCAGTCGATATCCCCAATTCATGGCATTTGCCTAAATGGTATTTAATACAATCATCACACCTCAACACCATACTGGCAACCAACCCCAACATCTCTTTGGCCTTTACATCCAATGCTCCTTCTTGGTAGGTATTGGTATCTAAATTCCATAAGCGCTTCATCACTAAATTTCCTTTCCCTAATATCACATCGTTCATGCGCTCGCGATACTCATTGAATTCTGAAACTATGCTCATGCTAAATTTTTTACAAAGATAACAATCGAAGATTCGAGTTGGATCACATGCCAAGCAAGATCAATAGAAGGATAGAAATAAAAAAAGGGGCCGAAGCCCCTTTACAAACAAATGTTTGATGCGATTACCAACGGTTTCCACCGCCGCCGCCGCCACCGAAGTTGCGACGACCGCCGCCGCCACCACTACCGCCACCATTGCTAGGGCGAGCTTCACGAGGCTTAGCCTCAGAAACTTTGATAGCGCGACCTTCTACAGTAGCTCCATCCAATTCTTGGATAGCTTTCTGCGCGGATGCATCATCAGACATTTCAACAAAACCGAAGCCACGGCTACGACCAGTGAATTTGTCTGTAATAACTTTTGCTGAAGAGACTTCTCCGTACTCTTCAAAAAATCCTTTTAAGTCTTCATCCTGTACGTTGAAGCTTAAATTTGAAACATAAATGTTCATTCCAAATAAATAAATAATGAAAAATGCATGAGAGAAACACAGGGGTAAAGAAGACTTACTATTAGCAGCATTTGCTTAGCAGAAAACTTTCACTTACTATAACTGTACTTAACTCAAATTAACAGCACAAAGCTAATGCAATAATTTGAATTTCAAAGGAATTCCAAAACTATTCGCTTGAAAATGACCATTTTAACAGGAATTTCTCTAAAAAGGAGCTGCTTTCTGCTCTGCTTTAAGGCTATTGTAGCTGATAACCGTACTCACAAGAAAAAACAAAGCCCCGGCTAAAAATGGCGCTCCCGGGAAATAAACCGGTGCTTGTTTACTACTGAAAAATGAAAATAAGTTGGTCATCAGTGGCGGACCTACTATCGAAGTTGCGCTCATCAAACTGGTCAATGCCCCTTGCAACTCACCTTGTTCTGTTGAAGGAACATGTGATGAAATGATCCCCTGCAGGGCTGGACCGGCAATTCCTCCCAAACAATAAATCACGCAGGATGAAAACATCATCCAACTGGTTGCAGAAAAGGCAAAGCATACCATCCCTACTGTATAAACAGCAAGGCCGATGAATAGGGATTTGGATTGCCCCAAACGAGGAATCGCAACACGTATCAATCCTCCTTGCACCAACGCAATCATCAATCCCACCAATGCAAGAGAGTACCCAACCATAGCAGAATTCCAATTGAATTTTTCCATGGTATAAAAGCTCCAGGTACTTTGAACAGCGTGACTTCCTATATATATTAAGATGAGTGAAAGAATCAATCCCGCTACTGCCGGATATTTCTTCAATTGCATCAGCGAACCAACCGGATTAGCCCTCTTCCATTCAAAAGGCCTGCGCTTGTCTTTATCAAGCGATTCCGGTAAAATGAAAAGTCCATAAATGCCATTTAACATGGTGAGTCCCGCCGCAAATAAAAACGGAACACGCGCACCGTACTGTCCCAACACTCCTCCGATAAAGGGACCAATGATAAATCCCAATCCGAATGCAGCACCAATCATTCCAAAATTTTGTGAACGCTTTTCGGGAGTACTGATATCGGCAATATAAGCAGAGGCTGTGGTGATGCTCGCTCCAGTTATACCAGAGAGAACACGTGCGATGAATAACCAAAAGACGGAAGGCGCCCAAGCCAATAGAAGATAATCCAATGTAAAACCAAACAAGGAAAACAGGATGATGGATCTTCTGCCGTATTGATCACTCAAATTACCCAATACCGGAGCAAACATAAACTGCATAAACGCATACGTAAACATCAACCATCCGCCGTACCGCGATGCCTCACTCATATCTCCCCCAGTTAGAGTTTGTATCAATTGAGGTAAAACAGGAATGATAATGCCAAATCCAATGACATCAATAAGAACAGTAACAAAGATGAAGCCTAAAGCCGCCTGTCGGTTTTTGAACATGATATGATAATGAACGGCTACCCGTGTTGAATAGAATCGTACACTTTCACTTTCGTCCACAAGTGAGAGCAATTTTTAATGAATTCAAGGTGAAGAGGATGTGTTTGATACGTATCCTGGTCTTGTGCCGTCTCAAACACATTCAACCACGAAACAGCATAGGAAGTATCAATAACTTCTCGGTCTGTTGCTGCAGCCACTCCAATATGATACATTTTAATTTCTTTAACTGCACTCAGGGCTACTAAACCCGCAATCAATTTCTCAAGATCTTCTTTGCTTTCATGATTCTTGAGCCAGAAATAAACATGATGGATAAAATTATTCTTCAGTTCCATGCTATAAAATTTAAAGGTCGAAATTAATCAAACCACTCCACTTATAGATGTCTATTTGACCTAAAGCAGTCGCTTCCCCAGCAGCTATGGAATAAAATTGTTTTCCATCCAGCAAATTCAATTCTTGTAAAGCTTGTTCATAAGCCACACACATGTCTTGGGAGCCACATACAAAAATAGAATCTGCTTTTATCGATGATAATTCTTTCAGTTCCGAGCCGATCAACATGCCACTCAACAATGCGAAATTTTCCTCTTTGGTAGCCTTATTGAATAGTCCATTGGCCCTAATCCGAAACATAACATGAAGAATATTTTCTTCAGCGCCAAGCCTCACCCCTTTTTGAAATACAGATTGTAAGGTTGGATCCTGCATGTCATTTTCTTGAACAGAAGCTGCAAGGATGCTGTTGTTGAACATGAGACAAAACAACTCTCCCGTCATATAGGTTTTGAAAGAATCTGCTTTCCCAGAATTAACCCAAACATGTTTGGAGTGTGTCCCTGGAAATATCACCAAACTATTTTCAGATCGTTCCGGAAATTTTTTATGCACCCCCACCAGTTGAGTTTCTTCACCGCGTATAATATCAAGTTCCGATTTCAAACCGGAAATCAAAAACCATTGCTGATCCCCTTCATTCCATTTTTTTACAACAGCAGTAGTCCCATCCACAGAAAATGGTAGCTCAGCATAAGGCAGCGCTTCTATACCAATAGCAGCCGATGCCATGCCGGATATCACTACAGGTAGTGTTCTTAAGTCCGCAGCTGCATCAGGAAGCTCAGCAATTGCCTCTTTCAAAATTTGCATGAAAAAGGATTTGCGGTTCTGTGGTGGCTGACCAGAAGAAAGAAATTGTTGATTACAAGACAGCACTCCTTTTGGGGAACTCAGTGCATGCAAAACAGTCTCGGTTTCAACATCGCATAACGAAACACGTAAGGCTGTTGTTCCCCAATCGCAACAAATTACTGATGATGGCATAATTGTAATTTCAAATTCAATATTCGTATTCTACCTGCTACAATAATTTCAACCAATCCTTGATACCCTCTTTGATTGCTTTGGCAACTCGTTCAGGAGATTTTTTAGAGAGGATAAATTGTTCATCACCGCGATTACTTAAAAAAGCAACTTCAACAAGACAATTTGGAAACTCAGTTGGACCGCTCAATGCAAAATTGAAACTTCCAACGTTTCCAAATTCCTGTAACCCCAGCGATTTCATTCGCTGTAAAATTGTTTGCGTAAGTGGACGAAAACCAACGTAACGATAAAATGTACTTGTTCCTTTAACGGTATCAACAGAAGAAGAATTAAAGTGGATACTAATTAAAATATCTGGCATCGCTTTTCGCAACATCATGATGCGTTCGGGCATAGACAACGAAGTATCTCGGGTTCGTATCATCAGTACATCGTTCACGCCAGATTTTTTCAATTCCTTCTCCAAGGCTAATGCGTATTCTAATGTCAACCGCTTTTCCGATTTACCCGATCGTAATCCGGCTGCACCTGTATTATCTCCACCGTGACCAGCATCAACGGCAATATGTAAATTCTTAAGTTGCTTATCAGGAGCATGCTTAACGCGAACAATCAATCGAGATGAAGTAGAATCATAATGTACATCATATCCAAAATGCATCTTGCTTTTCAAATCAATGTATACACGAAGCAAACCGTTTTCCACTTGTTCAAACCAG
>JAULVY010000221.1:0-1869 GCA_032110825.1 Chitinophagaceae bacterium
GATCATATTTCCAACCCTATTCCCTATTCCCTACAAAGACACCCCCCTCTTCCAAGGAATAAAATCATCCTGATTCAATTGTACCGCCTTGGGAATAATTTCACCACTTGCTGCTTTGATGCAGTACTCTAAAATTTCTTCTCCCATTTCTTGGATGGTTTTATTGCCTTCTACAATGGGACCACAATCAATATCAATGATATCACTCATCCGATTTGCCAGCTTGCTATTGGTAGAGATTTTTATCGTTGGACAAACTGGATTTCCTGTAGGCGTTCCTAGTCCCGTTGTAAACAAAATCAAGGTGGCTCCCGAAGCTGCTTTTCCTGTAGTGGCTTCAACATCATTTCCAGGTGTACACACCAAACTCAATCCAGATTTTGTGGCTTGTTCTGTATAGTCTAACACATCCACTACGGGTGATGTACCCCCTTTTTTGCATGCACCGGCGCTTTTAATAGCATCTGTTATCAATCCATCTCGAATATTACCAGGAGACGGGTTAGCATGAAACCCAGAACCTACTTGTTCTGCTTGTGCACTGTATGCACCCATCAGTCGAATAAATTTTTCAGCTGTTGGTTGATCCACAGATCGGTCAATCAATTCTTGTTCAGCGCCACATAGCTCTGGAAATTCTGCCAATAATATTTTCCCTTTAAGTGCAACCAATAAATCAGAAAAATATCCAACAGCCGGATTTGCTGAAATTCCACTGAACCCATCACTTCCCCCGCATTTAACACCCACTGTTAACTTATCTAATGTTGCGGGTGCTCTTTTAATCTGATTGATTTGCTTGAGACCTTCAAATGTTGAAGCAATTGCATGTTTAATCAACTCTTCCTCACTCATACTATTCTGCTGCTCAAAAACGAGAAGAGGCTTATCAAAGAATGGGTTTTGTTTTTTAATTGCATTTACAAATTCCTCTGCTTGAAGATGCTGACAACCTAAGCTGAGGACTGTCACGCCACCTACATTGGGATGGTTTGCATACGCTGCTAATAGATTTTGAAGAACCTCGGAATCTTGTCGGGTTCCTCCGCATCCTCCTTGGTGGTTCAGGAATTTAATTCCATCCACATTTTCGAAAAGTCTTTTTGGGGTTGTGGGTTGTGAGTTGTGGGTTATGGGTTCCCCTTGTCCCTCTTCCCTATTCCCTATTCCCTCTTCCCTATTCCCTCTTCCCTTATAACTCCCCACCAACTCCCTCGTAAATGCCACATACTTATCCGTAACTCCATAGCCCAATTCATTTTGCATGGCTTCACGGATCACATCCAAATTTCGATTTTCACAGAATACAGTTGGGATGAATAGCCAGTAGTTAGCAGTCCCTACTCTACCATCCGATCGGTGGTACCCCATGAATGTTTTTGTATTCCACTTTTCAATACTGGGAGCTACCCAATTCAATTGAGCCTTCCTATATGCATAGGGCTCAGCTGCATGATGAAGATTTTGGGTTGTCATGAGTCCCCCACGTTTTACATCTTGGGTAACTTTACCCACCAAAACACCATACATGATGATTTCACTTCCTACAGAAAAATCTCGGGTATAAAATTTATGTTTTGCAGGAATCGTTTCTATGATTTCGAAACGATCGTTTTCGAAATCAATAACCTCCCCTTTTTGCAAGTCCCGCAATGCTACAATAACATTGTCTTTGGGATGAACCTTTAGAACGCTATTTTTCATGAAGGAAATTAAAAGATGCGGAGACTGAGGGTTTCGAACCCCACCGGACTAAATATCGTAAAACATTTATTATCAACTATTGGTTTACTCAATTTGAAACTATCCGTTATGTCAGTATCTGAAAGTGCATACGTTTAGTTTATTTAATAAAGATAAGCAGATTAA
>JAULVY010000222.1:0-5476 GCA_032110825.1 Chitinophagaceae bacterium
TAGCTCCAGTGGGCGTGTTGAGCAACTATGATATTACGTACAATACGGCTACGTTGACGATTACCCCAAGATCCATCACCGTAACCGCCAATAATCAAACTAAAGTATACGGCGAAAATGATCCAACATTGAGCTATGCTGTTACATCTGGCTCATTGGTCAATGGTGATTCATTCATCGGAACGTTGAGCAGAACAGCTGGAGAGAATGTTGGAAGTTACCCGATCAATCAAGGAACTCTTACTCTGAGCAATAACTACACTTTGAGTTTTGTAGGAGCAACGCTTACCATCACACAAGGAGAAGTAATCGTAACTCCAACTGCTCAAAGCAAAACATATGGTGAAACTGATCCAGTGTTCAGCTTCTCGACTTCACCAGCTGTTGCTACAACTGGTTCATTAGGAAGAATGGCAGGAAACAATGTAGGTCAGTTTGACTATACATTGAATACATTGAGCGCGGGATCAAACTATACTCTTCGAATAAGCTCAAATACTGCGAAATTCTCGATCCTTCCCAAGGTGGTCACAGGTTCTTTCACTGCATCAAACAAGGTATACGATGGAAATAGCAATGCAACTGTGTCAGGCAGAACATTGAATGGTGTTATAGCAGGTGATGACGTTTCGCTTGTTGGTGGTATAGCAAGCTTCACAGATGCATCTGTTGGAAATGGAAAAACAGTTTCCCTTGTTGGAGCCAGTTTATCCGGAACTGCATCTGGAAATTATAGCCTAACCGTAGTTTCAACTGCACAGGCAAGCATCAGTAGAAGAGATGTTACAATCACCCCTAATAACGCCTCTAAAACATATGGTGATGGATATATATTCCCCGCCAATGCATTCAGCGTGACCGGATTGGTGAATCCAAATGATATTAATAATGTAGTATTGAGCAGCATAGGAGCAACTTCTACTGCAACCGTTGGCAACTACGATATTGAAATAGTAAATGTAAATGGTAATGCAATTAGCAATTATAATATCAATAGAAATAAAGGTGTGCTGACTGTCAACAGAAGAAATATTACAGTTGTCGGTGCTGAAACTGCGGATAAGGAATATGACGGAACAACAAATGCAGCTATAACTAGCGCTACTCTTTCCGGAACCCTATCTGGTGATGATGTATCTCTGGTTGTTTCTGCGAGCTTTGTAAGTAAAAACGCAAATGCTGCTGTAGCTATCAACCCTAACTTTAGCTTGAATGGAAACGCAAGAGCAAACTACAATTTGGTGCAGCCTTCACTAACACCTAGAAATATTGCCAAACATTCAATCGTAGTTAGAGCTATTCAAGACACTAAAGTCTATGATGGTACTATTGCATCCTTAAAAACACCAGAAATCATTGCGGGTGAAATAAAAAATGGTGACGTTGCGGATTTTGCACAACAATTCTCAGATCCAGTGATCGGATTTGATAAAACTATTACTCCTTTCGGTAATGTACTAGATGGAAATAACGGTAATAACTATTCCTATACCTTCATTTCATTAAACAACGGTAGAATAGTAACCGCTATCGCTTTACCTGCAACCCTAATCAACTTTACAGCCAAGCCAACTACCGATGCGAAAGTGGCACTGGCCTGGACTACCTCTTCTGAGTCTTCGAATCGTGGATTCAGATTAGAGCGCCAGATTGAAGGGCAAGGTAAGTGGGAGAAAATTGGTTTCGTGGCTTCCAAAGCCCCAGGTGGAAATAGCAACCGCATCCTCAACTATGCATACACGGATATGAATCCGAAGTTGGGTGCAGTTATGCTCTACCGCCTTGCTCAAGAAGACATCGATGGTAAAATCACCTATAGCGAAATCAAGGCTGTTAAATTAGATGGTCGACCAGTAGCCACTATTTCACCTAACCCAAGCTCGGGTAACCTAACCATTAAGCGTACGGCTGATGGTAGAAAAATGGATGTATTTGTAGTAGATGTTGCCGGAAGAGTGGTTCAACAAACCCTTGGTATAACCGAATCCGAATTCAGATTCCAAATATCGTTCAATGGTTTATACACCATCCGAATGGTATACCCTGAAACCGGAGAACAAAGCCTGCAAAGAATCGTGATCCAGAAATAATTAAAAGAGTATAAACTCCAATCTTTACCTTAAAAGTCCTGGCCATTTAGGTCGGGACTTTTCCTTTTTTACGTACTTTTGCGGCCTAATTTCAGAAGCAATGGCAGGTCAACTTAAAGAAGTAAGAAACCGGATCAAATCCGTCCAGTCCACCCAACAAATCACAAAAGCCATGAAAATGGTGAGTGCCGCTAAACTTCGCCGCGCCCAAGATGCCATCATCCAAATGCGCCCCTATGCCAACAAGCTGCAAGAAATGCTGAGCAATATTGTTAGCCAATCCGAAGGGGGTAATTCTATCGCTCTTGCAGAAACCCGACCTGTAAAAAAAGCCTTGCTGATTGTTATTACAAGCGACAGGGGACTTTGTGGAGCTTACAATGCCAACATCCAAAAAGCAGCTATTTCTGCTATAAAAAATAAATACGCCCTACAGCACGCTGCTGGAAATTTAGTGATCTGGGCAATTGGAAAAAAAGGCGCTGAATTCTTCCAAAAAAGGAACTACAATGTAGATGCCCGTTTCCGTGATATCTTTTTACAGCTTTCTTTTGATGGGGTTCAAGCTTGCGCTTCAGCAGCCATAGAAGCTTTTAAGCAAAAAGAATTCGATGCCATTGCATTGGTGTACAGCGAATTCAAAAATGCCGCTACTCAAAAGTTTACAACTGAAGCTTTCCTCCCCATCCCCAAAAATGAAAATTCTCAATCCAATTCAAAGAAAGTAGATTTCATTTTTGAACCTGCAAAAGACCAGCTCATCGCTGAATTGATGCCCAAAATCCTGAATACTCAACTCTATAAAGCTGTGTTGGATGGAAATGCTTCGGAACATGGGGCCCGGATGACAGCCATGGATAAGGCATCAGAAAATGCCAATGAACTTTTGAAAACTTTGAAAATTTCTTACAACAGAGCCCGTCAGGCAGCCATCACCACCGAACTTACCGAGATCGTGAGTGGAGCCGCCGCCCTGCAGGGATAGTTTAACGATTTTTGCCTTACTTTTACCGCCCGTTCACCAAGGCCATAGGCCTTATTAGCAATCCTTAGCAATGGAAATAGCCAATCTTATAAATCACATCGAAGCCCTGATCTTTGCCAGCGAAAAACCGCTTTCTTCAATAGAAATTACGGAACTGGTTAACCAGGCATTCGGATTCATGGACGATAAAATCATACTCGACCAAGTAGAAACAGCTATCGATGGAATCCGCGAAAAATACCAAACAGAATTCTACTCCTTCGAACTCAGACAAAGTGGCGGCGGCTGGCAATTCCTCACCAAAAAAGAATATCACCAGACCATTGCACAACTGAATGGCGATAAATTTTTAAAACGCCTTTCAACAGCTGCACTAGAAACCTTGGCCATCATCGCCTACAAACAACCCATAACCAAATCTGAAATTGAAGCCATTCGTGGTGTCAATTGCGATTACTCCATTCAGAAACTCTTGGAAAAAGAATTGGTGGTGATCTCAGGAAGAAATGAAAACATGGTTGGGAAACCTTTGATTTATGCAACATCCCGACAATTCATGGATTATTTTGGAATCAACTCTTCGGATGAACTTCCAAAAATAAGCGAAGTCCTGGCTGAGCAAATGATACTTCCAACATTGGTAAATGCTGAACACTTTGAAGTAGAGGGAGAAGAAGTTTCAGCGGATGCAGAATCGGTAACTGCTTCCAATGATTCAGAAGAAAACAATATCACTTCATCAGAAAACGAAGAAGAAAATCGTTCCGATGCTTGATCATTCTATTCTGCAAAAGGCCGCGCAAGAATTCGGTACTCCGCTATACGCTTACGATCAATACTGCATCGAACAACAATACCAGAAACTTCAGCACAGCTTTCGCCATTTTCCGGTCAATATCTTCTACGCCTGCAAAGCACTCTCCAACTTAAATATTCTGAAAGTTATTCAAGCACTGGGATCAGGAATCGATTGTGTGAGTATCAATGAAGTTAAATTAGCACTCAAAGCCGGTTTCGATCCTGCAAAAATAATTTTTACACCCAATAGCGTTGCACTCGAAGAATATTTAGAAGCTGTTTATCTCAAGGTAAATATCAACATCGACAACCTCGATATTCTTCAACAATTCGGTGAGCAATTCCTTGACACGTATCCTGTAATCATACGTCTCAATCCCCATATCATGGCGGGTGGAAATTTAAAAATTTCTACGGGACACGTTGATTCTAAATTTGGTATCTCCATTGAACAAATGGAAAATATCAAATCCATCGTCGATAAAACCCAATTGAATGTAAAAGGCTTGCATATTCATACCGGAAGTGAAATTAAAGATGTTGAAGTCTTTGTTAAAGGATTGGAATTGGTTCTTGAATTGACCAAACAGTTTCCCGATTTATCTATCATTGATCTTGGCGGCGGATTTAAAGTGCCATACAAACCTGATGATAAGGGAACCGACATGGAGGCATTGGGGATTCGCATGGCAGAAACATTCAACACGTTTTCAAAGCAAACCGGAAAATCATTTGAGGTCTGGTTTGAACCGGGAAAATATTTGGTCAGCGAATGTGGCTATTTCTTGGTGCAAGCCAATATCATCAAGCAATCTCCGAGTCGGACTTTCGTTGGTGTAGACAGCGGGTTTAATCACCTCATCCGCCCTATGTTTTATGATGCCTATCACGAGATTACCAATATTTCCAATCCGCAAGGGACTCCCAAGATCTACAATGTTGTAGGGAATATATGTGAAACAGACACCTTTGCATGGGATCGATCCCTTGCAGAAGTTCGTCCCAAAGACATTTTGTTGTTCAATAATGCAGGTGCTTATGGATTTGAAATGAGCAGTCGATTCAATTCCCGTTGCCGACCTGCAGAAGTCTTGTATACAAAAGGGGCATTCAAATTGATTCGCAGAAGAGAGAACTTCGATGATATTTTGGAAGGGTTACTTATCGATTGATTTATTTCCTGTACCTGCCATCAAAACTGCATCGCACACCGCGATGATTTCCGCAAGCTTCTAACTCTTTCACTTGAACTTGTTTCCCTTGAAATGTAAACTCTAAAATGCAGTGATCGTCAGCTTTGTTGTAATGAAATACCTTGGGTTTTACCTGCTCTAAATCGCCTCGTAAACTTCCCTCGCATTCATTCCCCGAATTTTCAATGTGAATAAAAAAATTCAACTTGTTCGGTTTGCTTCCATCCCGTATGGAGACAAAATTTTTCTTGTCTTTTTTGAAGTCTCCAGCAAATACACTTTTCTTGGGAAGGGTATCGATAGGGTTGAAGATAACTTTATCCTCAACGGGTTCGTTGCTTTCGGTAAGTATCAGCGTAAATAAACCTTCGGTATTGTATACGTAGGCACTTTTGTTGTAATAATACTTT